>NZ_JACJDO010000029.1:0-50606 GCF_014163535.1 Pseudoalteromonas sp. SR45-4 | reverse complement strand
AGCTTCGCCACAGTTGCCTTCTTTTTTAGCTTTTGCTTCGCCGCCACATTTACCTTCGCCACACTTACCTTCGCCACACTTACCTTCGGTAGCATCTATTTGATAGCCGGTAACCATTTGTTGAAACTCAAAAGGATTGGCTTGCACATCCACAGATACAAAGCTTGCAGAGCCAACAACAACTGCACCTAGTGTTAACGCGATTGAACTTTTTTTGATTGTATTCATTATATGACTCTCTTTTTAATAAGATTGTATAACCAAAGAATTGGAAAATACGAGTATGTATTTAAGTAGACCTGTATAAAAATAAAAAATTTCATTTTAGTTTAATTAATTGTAAACTTTTTGGCTAAAGTAACTATGCGCGGTAATTACGGATTTATCAATTTATGATTAACGGTTACACTACACATCCCTTTATTTAGCCATAATTAATCTTTCTATGAAACTTGTTTTAGCACCGATGGAAGGTGTTGTTGACTTCAAAATGCGCCAACTTCTTACCAATATAGGTGGTTTTGACTTATGTGTGACTGAGTTTGTGCGTGTTGTTGATGCTTGCTTACCTGATAAAGTTTTTTATCGTTACTGTCCTGAACTTAGCAATAATGGCCTCACTAGTGCTGGTACACCGGTACGCATTCAGTTATTAGGTCAAGTTGCAGGTGCGCTTGCAGAAAATGCAGTTAAAGCAATTAGTTTGGGCTCCCATGGCATAGACCTAAATTTTGGCTGCCCTGCAAAAACTGTTAATAAAAGTAAAGGCGGAGCTGTACTGCTTAAAGATCCCGAGCACATGTATGAAATAATTAAAGCGGTAAGAGACGCCGTTGATAGCAAGCATCAAGTGAGTGCAAAAATTCGTCTTGGTTTTGATGATGACAGTAACAGCCAAGAAATAGTAGATGCTGTTGTCAGCGCTGGTGCAAGTAGCATTGCAATTCATGCTCGCACTAAACGTGATGGCTATAACCCACCTGCTTATTGGGAAAAGATCCCACCTTTAATTAAAGATAAAGATATTGCGGTTGTGGCCAATGGCGAAATATGGCAAGTAGCTGATGCTATGTTGTGCCAAAAACGCAGTGGTTGTACCGACTTAATGCTTGGTCGTGGTGCGTTATCTCATCCCGATTTAGCAAAAAAGATTAAAGCGAATATAAATAATGAACATTATGTAGGGCTCGAGTGGGAGCATATTCTTTATCATTTAATAAATTCTGCTATTCATCACGACCCGGCTAAAGATGAAAAGTACTTTGCATCGCGTACTAAGCAGTGGTTAGGCTACTTAAAGCGTCAGTACCCACAGGCAATAACATTATTTGACGAGATCCGCCGGTTAAAGGCCAAAGAAGATGTCGCAGAGGTACTAAGTAAGTATGCCAAAGCGCCACAGTTTGATGCAAATCATAACGCGTAAGTAAATCTACCTAGATAATACCCCTATTGCTCAATGCTAATTATAAAGGGGTTATACACGATGCAACATCAGCAAAGGTTAATTAATGAAATAGAGGAAGTAAAATTAACTATATTAAACTTACTTTCTCAATCAGCGCATCTATCTCATCAGCATTTATTATCTTTATTAACGCAAACAGTCAATGCAGAGTGGCTCGATTTGGCGGCGCAAAAACTAGGTCCCGAATACGGTGAATATATTCAACGAATGACCACTTTAGAGGCTGCTGTGAGTCAAATTGAGATAGGTCAGTACGGTTATTGCTGTGATTGTGAAGAGCCTATAACCACAGCATTACTCGAATTAGATCCAGCTACACAACGTTGTGAACAGTGCGCTAAATAAAGCGCACATTGAGCAACGTTAAGTCGCTGGAGCAGTTAAAGTAATTGCTGAGTAAAGCTAAATGCCTGCCCAGGGTAAAGCACTATGTTTTTAACTAATCTTGTTGCATCTATTTCGCTAATGTTTAAACGCTTTATTAAGTTAACCTTTGCCTGTGGCAAGGTCCACGCATGAATATGCAATCCAACATCAGTTTCCATCATTGCTAACATTAGCGTTTTTTGCTGCGC
Source organism: Pseudoalteromonas sp. SR45-4 (assembly GCF_014163535.1). Classification (NCBI taxonomy): domain Bacteria; kingdom Pseudomonadati; phylum Pseudomonadota; class Gammaproteobacteria; order Alteromonadales; family Pseudoalteromonadaceae; genus Pseudoalteromonas; species Pseudoalteromonas sp. SR45-4. Next base: position 48,563 of record NZ_JACJDO010000029.1, on the reverse strand, counting down.
TAAAAGTGATTTGTTTTCAGCTATAGCGGGTAAGTTTCTAAACCCCGACAACCAATCTAAACCTGGTACCTCTTTATCCCCATTAGTAAATTGCACCAAAAATGACTGTGGATAAATTTGGCTAACCTCCTGATTGGCTGGTTGTGTACTTTCCTCTTTTAACTGCTCATTTATAATAGTAAGCCACTCTAGCGGAGAGTGCACTGTACCACTAAAATAGTTTAGCTTACTTTGATACCACTCACTGCCATTAGCTAAACCATATAGCCCGACACTTCCTCTGGGGCTATATTGCACTAAATAATCTTTTAAAATATTAAGTTGAGCTAATAAGCTATTGGGTATGTTTTTATCGTTTAGTGCACTAAGCACATAATTTTTTATTAAATTGTGTTCAATTTTATTCAACTTTAAATTGCTTAATTGCGCACTTTCTAGTTGTCGCTGCACAAATTCAAGCCAATTACTTATATTTTGATAGTCACTTTCTGAACTTGCTAAGTTAAGTAAATTAACTAAAACATTTGTATGTGCTGGCCAGGCAAAGTAACGCTCAGGAAAACGCTCTGCAATAACAAGATAGTTAACCTGCTCAGTTTGCTGCTTGGTTAGTTGCATTTGCATTAAGCTTTGATAAATAGCGTGGCGTTTTTTTAAATACGCATCTGTAAAAGGCAATTGCTCACTACGCAGCCCTGTGTGTTTACTATTTTTTGGCTGATATAAAGCTAAGTTAAGCGATTTTAATGCGTGCTGCGCTTCATCAAACGATGTGTACTGCTGTGGTTGCTTAGAGCAAGAGGCCAAAAATAGACAAAGTAAAAATGAAAAAATAAGCGTTTTGTTCATGTTCATCCCAATAAAAAAAGCCCCAATGGGGCTTTTTAAAAATTGCTAATATACATTAAAAATTAAATTTTAACACCGTTGCGAGCGGCTTTATCTTTAATATATGTAGCCCAACCTTTTGCAAACTTACGCGTGCGAGGGTCATCCATAGCTTTAGTAATTGCAGCATGTGCTTGCTTATACTTAGCTTGGTAGTAGTACGCTTCAGCTAAATCTGAATAAATAGTGCCCTTTTTATCAGAGCCTAACTCTAGTGCTTTGTTCAAACGAACAACTGCAGCGCTAAAGTTTTCAGATTGTAAAAGTAACGAACCGGCTTTGCGATAAAGCTCAGCATCGTTATCAAATTTTGCAGCTTCTTCGTAATACTTAGCGGCTTTTTCAATATCTTTTGAACGATGGTAGTTACTAGCAATTGCACTAATATTTTGCTTAGTGCGTTGTACTTTTTCTTCTTTAACACCTTTTTCAAGCGTTAATGCTGCTTTATAAGGTATTTCGTTTAAAGAATAAAAGTTAGCTAGTACTTTGTATTCAACTTCGTTCTCAAAGTAACCGTTTTTGTATGCAACTTCCATAGTTGCAAGGCCTTTTTTGTAGTCTTCAGTTTGTAAGTAATACTTACCTAAGCCTACCCAAGATTTTTTATCATCTGGCCATACACGAACGATTTCTTCTGCAACTTGAACCATATTTTGATACTGCTTTTGTTCAAAATATGAAGCTAGCTTAAGTTGATAAGGAGCTTTTGTTGGCTCTTTTTCAAGCTTAATCGCTTTATCTGCAGGTTCTATAACATCCTTAAACTGTTTAAGTTCGTAACTTGCTTGCGCAATACGAGTATAAACTTTCGGATCTTCTTCACCTGTAAAGTCCATCCAATCAGCGTAGGCTTTTTTTGCAGCACTATATTGCTCAGTACCTGCATACATATCACCTAAGGTTTTTAAACCCTGTGCTTGATCGGCAAAGTTTAATACATCTGGTGCAATCGCTGCTTTCATATACTTAATGGCTGTTTTGTATTGCTCTTTTTGAGCATACATACTACCTAAGTAACGATTTACAGTTGCTTTGTCAAAATCGTTAGACGGATCTAACTCTTTAAGTAAAGCAAGTGCACCATCAACATCATCTTCATTATACAAGTCAAACGCTTTAATTACCTTTTTACCAGTACGCTCGCCCATGATTTTAGTTTTTGCTTTTTTACGCTCTTCAATTTTTGCGTAATTTGGCGCCGCTAAAACAGGTGCAGTCAAAGCTGCACCCGACACAGACATAAGAATTGCAAGAGCAGTTACTTTAGATAAATTTCTCATTACTCGCCTCCTTAGTTGCCTTGGTTAAGTTTAAAGTCTAATTGAACTTGTAAACCAACTTGTCTTTGTGGTTTACCGTCAATAATTTTAGGACGGTACTTCCACTTGCGCAATGCACGTTTAGCTTCACGGTCAAAGACACGTTTTGGGTCAGCGTCAATTACATCAACGTCAACCACGCCACCTAACTCATCGATAGTGAACGAAAGTTGAACCCAACCTTCTCTACCATCACGTGCTGCTTGCGTTGGATATTTTGGTTCAATTCGAACGATAGGTGTCGCATCACCATCTCGTCCAAATGCACCCGGACCACTTAGTCCACCTGCCGTGCTTCCCACATCGATGCTTGGCATATTAAATGACAATCCACCAGGATTAGGGTTGTTATTTTCCGGCTGTGGCGGCTGCGGTTTAGGCGGCTGCTTAGGCGGTGGAGGAGGAGGAGGCGGAACACGCCTTCTTTCCTGCACCTTAGATTCAGGCGGATTCGTCATTATTTCGACTATGATCTGCTCTTTTTGTTCAGTATTACGGTCAGCCCCACCAGAGATGAGGAATGCCATGAAGTAGAACAAGCCGAAAGTAACTGCCCCACCTGCAATCAGTGAAAACAGAAAACGAATCATTACTGATCTCCAGCGATTGAAATTCTTAGGTTATCACCCGTCGCTTTAATCTGGTCCATCACTTTAACTACCGTGCCGTGCTTAGCTTCTTTATCAGCTTGTATAATCACAACTTCGGTAGGTTGCTCTGCTAATAAACTTTCAATTTTTGCTGAAATACGTTCAACATCAATTTGTTGTTTATCAACCCAGATTTCGCCGTTACTACGTATAGCAATAAAAATGTTAGCATTTTTTTGCTTAGTAGCTTGGGCAGCTTTTGGTTTATTGACCTCGATACCAGCCTCTTTAACGAACGATGTAGTTACGATAAAGAAAATAAGCATGATAAATACGATGTCAAGCATCGGCGTCATATCGACCGCTGCTTCTTCTTCTTCACGAAAACGTTGTTTACGTGCCATATTTAATTCTCTCTCTAGTGATGAGGCATGTTATCTACAAGTTTGGCTTTCACCATTTTAGCTTTTGTCTCAAGACGTGAGCTAAAAAACACTCCAGATAGTGCCGCAACCATTCCAGCCATTGTTGGGATTGTTGCCATTGAAATACCTGATGCCATTAATCGTGCATTACCAGTACCTTGACTAGCCATGGTTTCGAAAACCGAAATCATACCCGTAACAGTACCTAACAAACCTATTAAAGGACAAACAGCTACTAATGTTTTAATCAACAACATACGCTGATCTAATTTTTCAGACGCTTCAGAAATCCATGCTTCACGGATTCTGTGTGCGTACCAAGACGTAGTGTCTTGGCGGGCATCCCACTTTGCAATAATTTCTTGCGATAAACGCGGAAACTCTGCAAGTAAGAACCAATAGCGCTCAATCATTAAAACCCACATCAGAAAGAGTGCTATCGCGACCACGTATAAAACCTGGCCGCCTGTGCCAACAAAATCCCTGATAGATTCCCATATCTCCATCAGGACTAGCATTAGGCTTTCTCCTTCTCCGCGTGAGTCGCAACGATACCTGCGCTTTGCTCATCTAGGATGTGTAATACCGACTTACTACGACCAGCTACAAGTGCGTGAAGTAGAATTAGTGGTAGTGCAGCAATTAGACCTAGCGCTGTAGTTACAAGTGCTAGAGAGATATTACCAGCCATGATCTTCGGATCGCCCGTACCGAACAATGTGATTGTTTGGAACGTTAATATCATACCGATTACTGTACCTAGTAGACCAAGTAATGGTGCGATTGCAGCAAGGATCTTGATAATGTTGATACCAGCTTCGATGCGTGGCGTTTCACGAAGAATCGCTTCATCAAGTTTAAGCTCAAGGTTTTCAACATCTTGATTCTTGTTGTCATGGTACACTTTAAGAATACGACCCAATGGGTTATTTGTATTCGGTGTAGCAACATTTTTAAGTTGGCTCTTAATTTTGCTTGTAGTAAGCGTAAGGTCAACAAAACGAATTAGAGTAATTAACATACCTAAAGCTAACAACGCAGTAATTATGTAACCTACTACGCCACCTTGATGGAAGTATTCCATAAGTGTTGCTTTTTGAGTGTTAATACGCAAAATCGCGCCACGTGTTGGATCCACATATACACCAGCATAGTTGTCAGGTGATGTTTTTTCAAGGTCTGCAATACCGTCTAAAATGTAGCTATCAGGCTGCTTACCAAGTGGTTGAATCGACTTTGTTTCTGGTGAATAAATTAAGTAACCGTCATCTGTAACTAAGTTAAAGTTACCAATACGTGTTACTTTTTTCATTGACGGGTTACCGTCAAGACCAGCAACTTCAGTTTCAAAAGTAGAAACTTTAGCAGACTCTGTCATTTCAGTTTGAAGTGAAATCCAAAGCTCTTCTAACTCACGAACTGTAGGAAGCTCTTTAGCCGCAGCTAATGAACGTAATACTTCAGCACGACCTGGCTTTTCAGCACTTACTAATGACGCTTCGATAGAACCGATAGCATCTTGAGCTGCACGACGTACAACACCAAACATTTCACCAAGTGTACCTTGAGCATTTTGTAGTGCTTGCTCTTTCTCAGCTAGCGTGTTTTCGTTTTGTGCATACTCTTTAGTTAAACGATCGCCACGTGACTTTTCAGCAACTAATTGGCTTTTCGCTTTATTAAGTAATGATTGCTTGTCAGCACGTTCTGATAAGAACTCTTGCTCACGTTGCTTATTGATTTTACCTTCAGAGATACGCTCTTGCTTTACTTGCTCAAGAATTTTATCTAATGCATTCGTATTTGCGTGTGCATTAAGCGCGGTACCTGCAGAAACAGTTAGTACTGCTGCAACAGCAAAACCTTTAAATAGTTTCTTCATTATTGATTACTCCGCGCCAAAAATTGGTAGTTTAACAAGTTCTAGTGTCGCTTGCTTACGTGCCATACGGATCACTTCTTTAACAGGTTTTAGGTATTCTTCACCTAATTCTTTCCACTGTTTAGTGTTGTTATCCCAAACCCAAGCATGTTTCAAGTCAAATGACTGTGCAACATAAGTAATACGACCTAAACGACCGATATCAACGTTAATGCTACGGCCATCAACATCAAGCGTACCTTGTGAAGCATTTACAGCTGAGCTGTATGATGTTTCTACTGTGTAAGCTTCAAGTACTTGACGGAATTTCTCAGACGTTGTTACAGAAGAAGAAGACATGATTTCACGTAATCTTTCAACACGACCTAAGCGCGTTTCAAGATTAAATGGAACGTCCGCTTTGATGAATTGCTCAAGCGTATCGATCATGCGATACATCAGAGGCACAACGTTTTGTTTAGTGTTATCAATAGTTGCTATTTGACGGTCAAACGATTCAATAGACGCGTTTTGGTCATCAACCAAACGTGCTACGTGATCGTTGTACACTTTCATAAGTTCAGTCTCATCAACAATGCTACGGTACTCAGCTATTAGCTCTTGAGTTTGACCATATACATTGTCAATTTTAGTTTGAGACTTAACTGCAGCCTTTTGAATTTGCTGACCTGCTTGTTGCACGTCATTCAAAGGATCTGCAATCACATTGCTGCTTGCAAATGCAAATGCGCCAACCAACGCAGTTGCTACAAGACTCTTTCTGATTTTAACAGACATAGTTCCCAACCAATTAAGTAATGTTACTTTTATAATTTAATTATCAACCTACAAGAGGAAGACAACCCTGATATCTTTTAATAGATATCAACCTTTCAATAATGCTAAATGCAGTAAGTCATGTCAACTTGATGTTTAGCATTACCTATAAATAAATATGCATATGAACTAGTTATTTAATATACCAACCCGATAACATTAACATTATTGCAACCACTTTACCGCAAATACTTTCATGAAACCCTTTTGTAATAACAACATTCATAATTAACAACTTAAAAATAAACATTATTATAACATTTGACATTAACTATTTAGAGACTAAAAAAAAAATATAAATAACCTTCTATTATTTTATCTTTAACAACTTTTGAGCGTTTTATAGACGAAAACTCATTTGTACCATAGATAATCTACAACCCACTTCATAATAACTATTGTGTATTACATTATAAAAAACTAATCATAAAGGTAGAATTCAAACAATAAATATGGCTTATCCATTTTTTAAAATGCAAAAATAATATAAATCATTACCACCCTATTAGCACAATGTTTATTTTTAATGTTTGCTACTAAAGCGGTATCTGCAGGCTTATTTTAGAGTAGTTGATAATTACTACATCCCCTAAGGCAATAATATTAATATGCTTAATTAAAAGGGTTATTTTAATGACGAGCAAGCCTCTTGTTCTTAATCAAGGCTTTATATTTCGTTGTTCTGAATTATTACTTTGCCATCACTTTCACTTAGTACACTCGTGTGGTGACTAAAAATTACTTTTAACGCAGCTAGTGATGATTTAATTCTATAGTCTGATCATTTTTTATTAATTTAAAGTGATGTGGATTGATTAACACAGCATTAAAGCTAAGGAGTGCTTACCCCTTAAACTATGAGGCTGGTAGTTTGTAATATCCTGTTGTAGCGCCTTTGTACGCTCGCAGCACTTACATACGCAACTTACATGCGTACACAAGTTACTTTTAATAACTTTGACGACCTTGTATCAGCTTATTAAAACTGCTTTAAATTCAGTGGGAGTAAATAACGAAGGGGGATTTAAATTAACTGCGCACAAACAAAAATTAGTTACTCTATTTAAGTTACTTTCAACACAGTGAAGAAGCTATTTTATCTTTTTTAAAAATATTACCATTAAACTTTATAACCCATGATTTGCTGTGTTTGTGGTTATTTAAACTATAAATAGCAAATACATAAAGAATGATTTTATTTATTGAGTAATGGAATTTTTAAAAATTGTAATTATTAAAATGACGCACAACAACAGAGTGTTTAAGTTGATAAGTGATAATTAAAATATTTAGAGGTAGCTATTTTGATTTGCGGGAATGTGAATTATTTAAAAAGAAAATTATGGTGAAACAGTAGCCTGTTTCACCACGTTGAACGAAGGTTCACATAATAAATTATGCTGCTTCTACGTTCTCAGCTTCAGGGCCTTTTTGACCTTGCTTGATGCTGAATGTCACTGCTTGACCTTCGCTAAGAGTGCGAAAACCAGAACCAGTGATTGCGCTGAAATGTACAAACACGTCAGGACCATTTTCTTGTTCAATGAAACCAAAGCCTTTAGCTTCGTTGAAAAACTTTACTTTACCAGTAACCGACATACTAAATTTTCCTGTAAGTCAATAATTAAAATTCAGCCATATTATTATGGCAATATCCTCCTTGAATCAATGCTCAAAAATATGGAGGTACAGTACAGGAAGAAGTAATAACCAAACCGGTAACCTTAAACGCAGCACAACATCCGTAAATTCATTAGGCAAAAACTCAAAGCAAGTTAAGATTAGCACATTAAATTTTATTTCGCTCTATTAATTAGAAAATATTTATCAATAATGCGTTGTTTCTGATTTTTTTTCTTAAACGGTTAATTTAAAAGCAAATAAATATAGATTTTATCCTGTAATTGTCACCTTGCTGGCAATACCATTAAACGCTTTAGTATTTTCTATAATCATCTAACAATAAATCTAAAGCGCTTTTCTAAAATTACCAGCTGATTCTACCTAAACTTTAAACTCCGTTTAAAAAATGAAAAAGCCGCTTAGCTAAGCTAAACGGCTTTAAAAATTTTAGGTATTGTGAGCAACCAGGCTACTTAACTTGCCAGTCAATTGTATCCTCTGCCTTTATAGGTACTACTTGTGAGTCGCCAAGCGTATAACTTGCAGGCACTTGCCACGGGCTTCTTTCTAAAGTAATGGTATCTTTATTACGTGCAAGGCCATAAAAGTCTGGTCCAAAAAAGCTTGCAAAGCCTTCCAGTTTGTCTAGTTTACCAGCGCCTTCAAATGCCTCTGCGTATAACTCAATAGCAGCATGTGCGGTATAAGCTCCTGCACAACCACACGCAGCTTCTTTTTTATCTTTATAATGAGGCGCTGAGTCAGTACCTAAAAAGAATTTTTTATTACCACTTACTGCAGCAGCCATTAAAGCATGTTGGTGAATATTACGTTTTAAAATAGGTAAACAGTAATAATGTGGGCGAATGCCCCCTGCCAGCATATGGTTGCGATTGTACAGTAAGTGATGAGCAGTAATTGTTGCTGCAACATTATCCGGCGCATTAGTTACAAACTCTACCGCATCTTTGGTTGTAATATGCTCAAGTACTATTTTTAGCTCAGGAAAGTCAGTTACTACATCACCTAAAATCGTTTCGATAAATATTTTTTCACGGTCAAAAATATCAATAGACGAATCTGTCACCTCACCGTGTATTAAAAGCAGCATGCCTACGTCTTGCATTGCAGCTAAAACAGGGTAAATATTTTTAATTGAGGTAACACCTGAGTCTGAATTTGTTGTTGCACCTGCCGGATATAGTTTTGCTGCAACTATTTTGCCAGTTGCTTTGGCTTTTATTATTTCATCTGGGGTTGTTTTATCTGTAAGGTATAGCACCATTAAAGGCTCAAAATTGCCTTGTGGGCCTGCAGCCATTATACGTTCTCTGTATGCTAATGCCGTATCTGTACAAGTTGCTGGCGGCATTAAATTAGGCATAATAATTGCTCGACCCATATAACGGCTAATATCACGAACCGTGTCTTTTAATTGATCACCATCACGTAAGTGTACATGCCAATCATCTGGCCTGGTAATAGTGAGTGTTGCTGCAGAGTCTGTATTTTTAACGGTCATGAGTTGGTCCCTAAGCTAAATTTATCCGATCATAGGCATAGGACGTTTTCGAGTAAAGATCTTATTATAAATAATCAACCTTTGTAGCGCTGCAATTAAACTTTACAGTTTACATAAAGCAATTATCATTTTGTTTTGTAGGAAAGTTAATACCATGTTAAATTAGTACCCGTATTTATACTTAACTAAGAACTACATTATTTGCTATGCCTAACAAAGTAGATATCACTACAGCGCTCGAGGTTAAAACCGATCAGCTGAGTATAATTAATCAGTTCTCCTCAAGCTTGCTGCAATTAGATACGCTTGATGAGCTATTTGAATATGTAACTACCCAAGTGATTAATAGGCTTGGCTTTGTTGATTGTGTTATTTATCTTGCTGATACTGCCAATTTAACGCTTATTCAAGCCGCTTCTATGGGCGTTGCCAGTGAGCGCAAAGAATATCAAGCACAGAGAAAAGTGATCCGCTTTGATGAAGGTATCACCGGCTATGTAGCAACCACAGCTAAAGCAATCATGATTGGCGATGTAACCAAAGATAGCCGCTACATTGCTGATGAGCGCCCTGCTCAATCTGAAATATGTGTTCCACTTATATACAAAGATCATGTTTTAGGGGTAATAGATTGTGAGCACCCAATTAAAAATTACTTTACTAACTCGCACCTCGAAATACTCACTACGGTTGCTCACTTATTAAGTGCCAAAATAAACCAAGTTAATACGGTAAACAGCTTACAAACAACGGTTTTACAATTAAATAATGCCCAAAAGTTAGAAAATAGCCTGCTGCAAATTGCAAACTTAACTTATAAAGCTAAAAATTTAGACGTTTTTTTTGAATCGCTGCATTTAATTATTAATAGTTTACTCCCTGCCGATAACTTTTTTATAGCGCTATACGATAAACAAATTGACGTGTTAGATATTGTTTATATTGTTGAAGAAGGCATTAAAACCAACAGCCATCAAAAAATTTCAAAAGAGCAATTAAAAGATACTGCCTCGTATTATTTATTAGTTACGGAGCAATCTTTACTGCTCACTAATAGTGAGTTTTTACACCATGTAGAACAACAGCATTTTAAAATGGTGGGTAGGCGCGCAGAATCTTGGTTAGGTGTCCCATTTAGGGTAAACGATCGCCATAGCGGTGTTATAGTAGTGCAAAGTTACGATAAAGCACTACATTACAGTCAACACGATAATGCGCTGCTGACCTATGTTAGCCGACAAATAAGTATGGCGATTGATCGCCAATTAGCTCGCCAAGAACTAGAGCACCGCGCCCTGCACGATGACCTCACGGGCCTAGCTAATCGCTCATTACTTATTGAGCGAATTAAGCATGCTATTTTACGCCTTGCAAGAGCAAAAAAAGGCACTAGCCACGCCTTACTCTATTTAGATTTTGATCGCTTTAAAAGTATTAATGATTCACTTGGTCATGAAGTTGGTGATCACTTTTTAATAAAAATATGCCAATTAATTAAAGGCACGGTGCGCAATACCGACACATTTTCACGTTTAGGTGGCGATGAGTTTGCTATTTTTATGGAAAACATCACTCACCGCAATCAGGTAACGGATGCGCTCAAACGCATACAACTTGCCCTTTCAAAGCCAATTAATATTGACGGCCACCTATTACAAGCATCTACAAGTATTGGCGTAGCATTAAGTGATAACGAAAACGACAAAGCCTATATTTTATTGCAACAAGCTGATGCAGCTATGTACGAAGCTAAATCGACAGGACGCGGACAAGTTAAGCTATTTAATAATATTATGCGCAAAAAGCTTAAAACACATGCCGATATTGAAAACGACTTACAACACGGTATAGAGCACAATGAGTTTGAGCTGTATTTTCAGCCTATATTTACCATTGCAACATGTGAAGTAATCGGTTTTGAAGCACTTGTTCGTTGGCATCATCCCAGTAAAGGGTTTGTACCGCCAAATGACTTTATCCCAATTGCTGAAAAAACCGGGCAAATAATTAATTTAGACTTACATTTATTAGATTTAGCCGCACAACAAATTAGCACTTGGCATCAACAAGGACACCGGTTTTTAAAAGTCACCGTTAATGTATCGTCTCGTCACTTTGCCAGTTTAGATTTTGTGGCACAAATTCACGCTATTTATAATAAATATCAGCTCCCGCTGGGATCTTTGTGTTTAGAAATTACTGAATCGGGGTTAATCGAAAATTTAGACTTAGCTACGCAAATAATTGAAGGCTTATCGCCATTAAAAGTAAAGCTTTGCCTTGATGACTTTGGTACAGGTTACTCAGCGCTTGGTTACTTACATCAGCTACCTATTCATATTTTAAAAATAGATAAGAGCTTTATTGATCACTTACATGACTCAGCCAACCCACTCGTTGATGCTATTTTGTCGCTAGCAATATCACTTAATCTTGCAGTGGTTGCTGAGGGGATTGAAACTGCAGAGCAACTCGCTATTTTACAAACTACGCAGTGCAATTACGGGCAAGGCTATTTAAAATCAAAACCGGTAACAGCCCAAGAAGCTATTTTACTAATCGACGCCCCACTATAATAAAAAGCCAGCTAATTATTGCTGGCTTATTTTTACGATTATTTTTATATAAGTAATATACGTAAGCTACATTTTTAAGGTGTAGATCTAACCTTTAACTCTTCACGCAGCTCTTTGGTTGTTTTAACCATGTTGGTAAGTGCTTGTCCCATGATCTGGTTTTAAACCACAATCTGGATTTATCCACAAACGCGCAACCGGTGCTTTAGCTGCTTTGTGAATAATTGCTTTTTATCCATGCAATACTGGGCATCTTAGCTGTATTAATATCCTAATACACTTGGTCAGTGTCATTCGGGTAATCAACATTTCAAACCTTTGTAATAAATCCATGCTCGCCCACAATATTTTTAGTAATCACACCAAAACCCAACATGAGCTAAACTCATGCAAAATCCATCAAATCTATTTTAAAATGACTTTCATGATTAAAAAACTTAATGTTAAGCATAGAGGTTACTAATAAAACACAATTAACAGCCTTCTAGACGTTGAAACGTTTTTTGTAAAAGCGTAATATGTGCTTACTCTGAGTTAACTCACCTTTTTCATGAGAATTTTTAAAGATGATTGGTCTTAAACACTTAAAAACCATTGCTACCTTAAAAGAAACGGGATCTTTGGTTAATACCGCACGTGAGTTATTTTTAACGCAATCGGCTTTATCACATCAAATCAAAGATTTAGAGAACAAATTAGACTGCCAATTGTTCGAGAGAAAAACCCAACCAGTACGATTTACCCCCCAAGGTATGCTATTACTTGAATTAGCCCACGAAATATTACCAAAAGTAGAAGCAACCAAGTGCCGCTTAAAAGAAAGTTTAAACCAGCCTATTTCACAAATGCGCTTAAGTGTTGAGTGCCATGCGTGCTTTCATTGGTTATTGCCAACAATTAAAGAATTTAATAATTTTTGGCCCGATATAAAAATTGATTACGAACGCGGTTTTAGCTACGACGCCATCCCTGATTTATTAAGTGATGAACTTGACCTAGTGCTCACCTCAGATATACGCGAACCCGACCAGCTAGAATACGCCCATTTATTCGACTTTAAATTAAAGCTCATTGTTGCCCCCGACCATGATCTTGCTAAAAAAGCCTATGTAACTGCGCTTGATTTAAAAAACGAAACTATTATTTCCTACCCTATTCCGCGCGAACGCCAAGATATTTTTAAACACTTTATTCAAAATGCCCGTTTTGATGGCACACTTAAAACAGTTGACCAGGGATTACTTATTTTTCAACTCGTTAGTGCGGGCATGGGCGTGGCTGCATTACCCGACTGGCTGGTTACACCTTACGAAAGCCAAGGATTAATTAAGTCAATTCCGCTAGGAGCATTAGGCTTAACTCGCCCTATGTATTTAGCGATGAAAAAAGAAATGAAAGACAACCCTGTTTATCGTCACTTTTTAAATACCTGTAAGTTAAATAACGGTCGATAAACATCTTACACATGAGTAATATAAAGCTAACTTAGCTTTTTATATTACTCATTATGTTTGCCATTAAAAAATTATTGGGTGGTTTATTAATGCCACTGCCTTTAATGGGTCTATTTGCCCTTATTATGCTACTTTTGGCATTTAGAGGTAAAAGATCTGCTTTATTTTTATCTTTTATAAGCTTAGCGGCGCTGCTTTTAGTCAGCACACCGCTGGTTGCTAACCTAATTATAAAAAATAACGAGTCACCCGCACTGGCATTTAATTCATTAAAACAGCCAAAAATTGACAAAATAGTCGTACTCGGTTGCGACATTAACCCCAACACGGCTTTAAGTGCTAATAACCAACTTGGCAACTGCGCACTTACTCGTTTAGTCGAAGGCATAAAGCTAGCCAAACTCTACCCAAATGCACAACTTATTGTATCGGGCGGCGGATACCAAAAAGTCACTAATAGTAGCTTAATGTATAACACAGCAATAAATTTAGGCATTAATAAAAATCGCTTAGTGCAAAATCCAGCGGCTATGGATACCCCAGCCGAAGCAAGATTATTAGCCCCCACATTAGTTGACTACAAAGTGGCATTGGTTACTTCAGTTTTACATATGCCGCGCGCAAAAGATTTATTTAACGCCCAAGGTGTTGAGGTAATAACAGCGGCAACTGATTATCATAACTTTGCTGTGTTACCTTGGCACAAACAACTCGTACCAAATGCCCAAGCTTTGCATGTAGTAACACAATACAGCCATGAGGTAGTGGGTAAAGCGTGGATCAGCATGCGCCGTTGGATAGACCCAGAAGCACTTTAACGTAAGTTCAACACAGTAAATTACAAATAGTGTATTAAACCGGATTACTTAAATAAGTGTCCGGTTTTATTAATTTATAACTCTTTTGCCAATAACGTGTGTCGTACATTTTGCCAATGCGCCACATAACATCCCACAAAGTTACACGTGTTAGTGCACTTACCAAAGACAGCTTTGATTACTTTGTTAAGCAACAAGCAGTGACTTTCCATCGCGCTTAGAGTCAAATTCCAAATGCTAAAGCAGATACATAGGGAGCTCACTTTAGGCCATTTTGCTGCATGAACAAGCTATAACTATAACCATCATCATCCGGCACTAGAGGGAGTAATATTAGTTACACTACCTTTCAATTGGCCACTTCACTTTAACTGTATAGATTTTATTTTCTTAGTATCTATAAGCTTTTCTAAAACACTTTACTTAAAGTTTTTTTCGCAAAAAATGAGATAATAATACCCGGAATAGATAAAGCAACGGCAAAGTACACCAAGCTCATAGGTGAATAAATCCCCAGCAGCAGCCCAGCAACAGAAGATGCGATCATAACGGATAAATTAAATACCGAGGACTGAACTGAAGTAGCAACATCTTTAGCATTTTTTACCTGCCTGCTAACGGCGGCCTGCATTAAAGTGACTAAGGGACCAAATGAAAGACCCCAGATAAAAAAAGCAAAATGCCCTACACCTTTTACTTTGCCAAACATTAGTAATGTGAGCATAGAAACAATAAGTAATGCAAACATGGTTATTGTTAATAGCCGCAGGTATTTATCGATAAGTTTTATAGCTAAAAAAACAGAAATCATCGAACCTATACCAAAAAACAATAAAGCACTTTCAATCCCACCAGCTAAACCAATTTCCTCAACCAGGCTTGTAATGTAAACATAGGCACCATAATGTGCGGTTACACCAAGCAAGGTAAGCACAAGAATAACTAGTACAGCTGGATTTGTTAATACCGCAAAAGGTGAGGAGCTTTTGCTCAGCTTTTCACCGGGCGCAGAAGGCAAAGCAAAAAAGCTAATAACTGCAATAGCAATAATAACCAGCCCAAAGCCAATAAACTCACTTCGCCAACCATATTCATTGCCAATAGTCGTCATTATGGGCA
Source organism: Pseudoalteromonas sp. SR45-4 (assembly GCF_014163535.1). Classification (NCBI taxonomy): domain Bacteria; kingdom Pseudomonadati; phylum Pseudomonadota; class Gammaproteobacteria; order Alteromonadales; family Pseudoalteromonadaceae; genus Pseudoalteromonas; species Pseudoalteromonas sp. SR45-4. The sequence continues at coordinate 33,528 of NZ_JACJDO010000029.1, read as the reverse complement.
TACCAATACTAATTCCCAGCGTGGTGCCTGCCATAATAACCGCAATAGCCTTGCCATGATGTTCCTCATCTACCAGTCGCATACCGTAAGCTGCAATCATTGGCCACATCACACCTGCACAAATGCCTCCGATAATTCTAAGAAAAATAATAACGTTATAATTATCAATCAGCCCAACCACAATGTTTGAAACGGCAAAGCCACTCAACAAAAGCAGCAGTAAGTGCTTGCGATTAAATTGCATCGTCATTGAAATGAGCGGAATTGCAAATATCGCTGAAGCAATGGCGTAGTAGCCCACCAAATTACCTGTTTGCATCTCACTAATATTGAGATCGGCCATCATTAAAGGCATAACACCTGAGGGCATCAGCTCCGATAATATCCCTACAAAGGTCACTGACGACATCAAGATCATAATCAGCCATGGAAAAAAGCTAGCGCTTTTTTGAGAAGTATTTTCAGTGTTCATAATTTTTATCGGTTCTTAACTTTTTAAATTTATTGGCTTAGATGCTGCCAGATTAAGTGTGTGGTGAAAACAGCTGTTGTTCCTATAGTCTATTGTTAAGTGCATACTATTTGGTTGTGCTGTTGAGTTGCAGTAAATCCCATTTATTACTATATAGGTCTTGAAAAAACACTACTGTGCCATACTCTTCAACTCGTGGCTCTTCATTAAATACAACATCATTTGCTTTCATTAGCTCATAGTCTCACCAGAAATCGTTGATCTGTAAAAGTAAGAAAACACGTCCACCGGTTTGGTTACCAACAGCTTGTGTCTGCTCGTTTGTGCTCCTAGTAAATTCGTACCATTAGAATAGGGAAGATAAACCTAAACTCAGCGCTTCCCGCCACCTAAATCAGTATCTTCGAGGAATGTAAATTGAAGTTTTTTAGTATACAACGCGATAGCATCATCGTAGTTTTTAACGATTAGAGCTACATTTTAATGTGCGGTTGAACTGATTTAGACATGGTAATTTCCGGATATGTGCAGCTTTACTAACTACGCTGCAATTACAAACCTTAAAATAGGTGTTTTTTATTTTCCGTGATGGAAACTACCACCTCTGATACTATTGTTATACGCTACGTGGAGCAAACATTATTATAGCCATACCTACAAGTGCTACACCAGACCCCACAAGATCCCATGTAGTTGGACGAATACCATCAACAGCCCACAACCACAAAATAGCCATGAAAATATACACGCCACCATAAGCAGCATAAACCCTACCTGCAGCGGCTGGATGCAACGACAATAACCAAGCAAATATAGCCAGGCTGAGGGCTGCAGGAACCAGTAACCAAACCGATTTCCCCTCACGCAACCAAAGGTATGGTAAATAACAGCCAATAATTTCTGCCAAAGCCGTAATTAAAAAAAGACCAAATATTTTCATTTCGCTCAAAAGTGACTCCTCTCATTACTTATATTCGAGGCTCTGAAGTTTCTAGTTATAGAAAAACGGCTTCAAGCATTCCTCAAAAACGCGATCACGACTTAAATCTAAAGCAGCTCATAAATATAAAATAGCCGCATAGGTTAGTAGCTTAAGATTTATAGCTTAAGCTTTACCTGTCACTTTGTATTTAGTAAAAACCACCCAGCCGCAACCTTCACTAACACATGTATTAATATGGTTTTTTGTATTGTTTACCAAAGCCATGAGAGCTAATGATGATTTTATATTTATTGCATTTTTAACTATTTATACTGGGTTATCTATGTCAATAAATGTGACGTCAAAACCATGCTCTTGAGCGAGTAGCTCACCTAATGCTTTAATGCCGTAGCGCTCTGTGGCGTGGTGCCCTGCGGCAAAAAAATCAATATTTTGCTCGCGCGAGCTATGAATAGTTTGCTCCGAGGCTTCGCCAGTTAAGTAGGCGTCAAGGCCTTGCTCTGCAGCTAGGTCAATGTAACCTTGCCCGCCACCGGTGCATAACCCAATTGTCTCTATTTTATCGGTTCGTACTAAACTGCTCAGTGGTGATCTGTTTAACACTTGAGCTATTTTATTGGCAAACTCTTCACCCGTTAACGGTGTTTTTAAACGCCCTTTCATTGCTACGCTGTTTGCAACAGGCTCTAAACCCGCTTCAATTTCAATATCTAGCAACAGTGCTAATTGTGCGTTATTACCAAGTACCGGATGTATATCGAGCGGTAAATGATAAGCAAATAAGTTAATGTCATTTGCTAATAACGCACCAATGCGGCGTTTTTTCATACCTGTAATTGGTTGCGATTCGCCTTTCCAAAAATAACCATGGTGCACTAATATTGCATCAGCATTTTTTTCTATTGCAGCATCAATCAGTGCTTGGCTTGCAGTAACACCAGTAATTATGGTTTTAATTTCATTTTTGCCTTCAATTTGTAGGCCATTTGGGCAAAAATCATTAATTGTGTGGGGTTTTAAAATGTCATTTAACAGCTGGTTAAATTCTCGACGTTGCATACAAGCTACCTTACTTAACACTGAATTTTGTGCAAATTTTGGCTGTTTATGAGCTAAAATGGAAGGAAAATCGCAAAAAATTGAAAAACACTTTTAAAATAGGTATAAATAGGACTTCTTTATCTGTGTTAACAACGTATAGGGTCTCTAATGAGTAAACTAGACAAAACAGCAGTGTTATCTGCCTTTGAATCAGCGTATGAAGCTGCCAACGGTAAAAAACCTGAAATCACTACAAAACCAGGCTGGTACAGCATCGATGGCGGCAAAAATTTACGCCTAGCTGATGTAGCAGAGTTAACTAAAAAGTTAACTTCTGGCAAAACTGCTAAAACGAAAAAAACTAAAGTGGCTGCGCCTGCTAAAGCACAGAAAAAAGCACCATTTACTGTTGTTACCGAAAATGAAGACGGTTATACAGCTGAAGAGTTTTGGATTGTAGAATTAGCGCGTAAAGAGCACGATTGCCGTTTACCGCGCGGTGTTGTTTAACATCCTAATGTGATTTTAAAATAAACCGCGTTAAGCGGTTTTTTTATGCCTAAAAAAAGCGGCTAACTTAACACTAAGTTAGCCGCTTTTAAATGCGTTAACGTTATTTAAACTCTAACTTTAAATGTTATTTGTTGTTTTCAAAATAAAGTGGTTTACGCTGTTTTTTACCCACTTCAACCATAGTTGCGGCATTAAATAAGCGGCCGTTGATCATGGTGTAGTCAATTTTGTCTGAGTCGCGGATATTACTTAGCGGATCGCCATCAATTACCATTAAATCAGCAAGTTTACCTACTTCTAGCGATCCGACGTTTTTATCTAGCCCTAAGTACTTAGCTGGATCGAGTGTAGAGGCTCTAATTGCTTCAAGTGGGGTCATGCCACCTTGGGCAAACATCCACATTTCCCAATGCGCACCTAAACCTTCACGTTGGCCATGCGCTCCTAAGTTAACTAGTACACCTAGGTCTTGCAGCTCAGCAGCTACGCGGGCATTGTTAAAATGGTTATAGTGATGCTCGGGTGCTTTAACGCGGCGCATTGAGCGCGGTAATAATTGGTTTTTAGGCACAAATTTACTTAACCGTGGGTGATTCCACACATCCGTTTTATCGTACCAGTAATTTTCGCCCCAAATACCGCCATAGGCTACAACAAGCGTTGGTGTATAACCTACATCACTTTGTGACCACAGCTGTTTTATATCGTCGTAAATATGCTCTACCGGAATTGAATGCTCAATGCCTGTATGCCCATCTACTATCATACTTAGGTTATGTTGTAGTAATGAGCCACCTTCGGGCACTACCATCATTTGCAGTTCACGCCCCGCTTCTATTACTTGCTGGCGTTGCTCGCGACGTGGTTGGTTGTACGATTTAACACTAAACGCGCCAACCTTTTTTAAACGCTCTAAATGAAATTTAGCATCATCTAACGAGTCAATATGCGAGGTATACCCTGGCATATTGGCGCCATACAAAATAGTACCGGTAGAGAATATACGCGGGCCAACTATCATGCCTGCTTTTTGCATTTCACTGGCGGTGAATATTTCTGAGGTGTCGTTTGATGGGTCGTGAATTGTAGTTACACCTAATGCAAGCCCTGCAAAGTTTTTCCAGTTTTGTTGTGGAATAATTTCATCACTTGCTTGCGAGCCATGTGCGTGGGCGTCGACTAGCCCTGGCATAATCGTTTTGCCCTTTACATCAACTACTTTAGCACCTTTGGGAATGCTTACTTCAGCGCCTGTACCAATGGCTTTTATATGCTTACCATCGGTGATAATCACACCATTTTCAATAACTTTTTCGCCATCCATAGTAATAATTTTAGCGCCCGTTAGAGCTATCATGCCCTTTGGCTCAGCCATTTTTTTACTAAAACTAATGTTATCGCCACTTTTTACTTTAAAGTCTTTATCGTCAGCTTTATTAATAGCAAACATACCCTCAAGGCTGGCATGATAAAGTTCAGGACCTAAAGTCCAATACAGTTTATTGCTATTAGCGCTCCAGCTAATATTTTCTCCCGCACGAACAGATAACTGCTCAATAGGAAATTGGTTGTCTGTAGGGCTAATATTAAGCGTTTTACCGCTTTCTACAAACGGTGTTACAAATACTTTAAAGCGCTCAGCAAACGCAAGATATTGGCCATCTGGCGATACTCTAAACTCGGTGGCATGCTCAGATTCGTAAAGCTTACGCACTTTTTTAGTATCAAGTTCTACTACACTCAGCGTTGGTTTTGGCCATGGGCTCATGATGTACACTCGATCGTTAGCTGCGCCAAACTGTGGCTGATAGCCATTTTTTGAAATTAACTCACTTTTGCCGCCTTTAGTACTTACGCTGTAAACTCCTGGGTTTAGTGACCACTTAGGGTTTAAAATACTGCCACCGGTGGCTTTGCGATAAACCACTGTTTTACCGTCTGGGCTAAAGGTAGGCTCAACGTACTTACCCGGTTGCTCAGTTATGGTGTCTCCACGGCCACTGCTCGCAGAAACCACACGTACTTGGCCTTGCTCGTTATCGTCCCACGTGGTGTACACTATTTTTTTGCCATCGCGCGAGTACTGCGCAAATAACTCGTAATGATCGGTTTGTTTGGTTAAACGCTTAATTTTACCTGATTCTAAATCACGTTTATAAATGTGTCCTAACGCTTCAAAAATAGCCGTTTCACCATCTGGGCTAATTTTTACGTTACGCAGCATTTTTACATCAAATTCATCTGTATCGAGGTTTTGTGTAAAACGCACTGCTTTTTGAATTTTTTTAGTGGTTTGTACTTTAAAAGCAATGGTTTCTACCGATTTATCGCTAACATCGAGTTTATGTATTGTGCCACCAGCCCAAAATACCAGCTGTTGGTTATCTGGCGTCCAAGCAATCGTGGGGTAAACACCATGAATAGCCCAGGTTTCTTGCATATCACGCTCTAACTTATCGTACAGTTTAGTATGCTCACCGCTAGTTAAGTCGTATAAATACAGGCTAGTTTGAAAGTCGTCACGCTTTATATAGGCAAGCTTTTTACCATCGGGTGAAGGTGTTGGTCTTATTGCGCCACCCATGCCACTAATCACCGTTTCAATTTCGCCGGTTTCACGGTCGTAACGTTTTATTTTATAAATTCCCGCTACAGAGTCTTTTGAATAATGAAAGGTTTTACCTGGCGTTGCATCATGTGAAAAGTACACATAACGACCATCGGGCGAAAACATTGGTTCACCCAAATCTTTTTGATCGTCAGCTCGCTTAGTAAGCTGTACTCCTTTGCCACCCGCTTTATGATAAAGCCATACTTCGCCTGCCCCTAATGAGCGACTTGCGGTAAAGTGTTTACGGGCAACTAGGTAGTCGCCATCAGGACTCCATGCAGGGCTGTTTAATAAGCGAAAGGTTTCGTCGGTTACTGCACTTTGGTTTTCGCCGTTTAAATCCATAATCCAAATATTATCGCCGCCACCTTGATCTGAGGTAAAAGCAATGTGTTTACCATTTGGGCTAAAGCGCGGTTGCATTTGCCATGCAATATCTGAGGTAAGTTGTGTGGCACTGCCACCACTTATTGGCATAGTATAAATATCGCCAAGTAAATCAAACACCAGTGTTTTACCATCAGGGCTAATATCTAAGTTCATCCATGTGCCTTGATCAACACTAATGGTGGCATCTACAAATTGCCCTTTAGGTGAATCTACTTGCCATTTTGGCTCATCGTCTTGTTGGGCTTGTGCGTTGCCTAATGCCAATGACACAGATAAAGTTAGCACCGTTTGCAGCATTTTTTTCATGCAATTCTCACTTATTATTGTTGCTCTATGTAACTCTCTTACATGATTGCAACAAAAACGCCGACAAGTTGCCAGCGTTATAGGATGAAATGCCGTAAATTAATGCCAGACTATAGGGTCAAATTGATAATAGTCCACCAGCAAGCGATAAATTTCAGGGTCATATCGACGCAGCTCTGCTGGTTTTTCTAAAAAGGTTTCGGTGATCACCGCAAAAAATTCAGCCTCATTAGTCGCACCATAACTATGAATAACATGCTCCATACTATAAGCAACATGACTTTTTAACTGATTAAAGGCACGACTAAATACGCGCCCCCATTCTTTATACTCGGCTGAAGTTTTAAGTAACGGCGTGCCGGTTGTTTTGCCGGTTTCTTGATCTAGCTGATGCGCAAATTCATGAAACACTAAATTATGGCCATCACTGGGTAATCTATTCCCCTCTAGTACATCGTGCCAACTAAGTACTAGTGTACCGCCTGGCCACGACTCTCCAAGCCTAACTGCATTATGATAGCTAACTAAGCCAGCACTATCACGCGTTGACTGCGGTGCATAATAAGCACTTGGGTATAGGAGTATTTCTTTTACATTTTTGTAAAGTGGCCAAGGTTTATTGAGCACAAGCAAGCAGGCATCGGCTGCTACAATTAGCTTCATTGCACCTGTTAGTTTTAAGCCATCGCACCCTACAAAGCGTTTTTCACTTAAAAACCACATAATATGACGCTCTAACTTTGCTCTATCAGCATCGGTCATTTTTTTATAAATAGGCATACAACGCAGTAAAATATCTTTTTGCTGCGAATTAAGCTCAAGAGTTTTATATTTACGTTGCCATAATCTATTTTGAATAGCTGGCCAACGCCAAAAAATAACCACAAAAATAATTAAGATAACAATTAACAATCCATTTATCATGCTGATGCCTTCGCTCAATGTATACTCTCTATATGTGTGCGACTGAGGCACTTTTCAATTACATGATTTCGGTACGATTACGGCCACCGTTTTTGGCTTTGTATAATGCCTGATCGGCTCCTGATAAAAGTCGGTCGTAATCGTCTATATTATTAGAATCAGAAACACCAAAACTCGCGGTTACTTGATGCAGCCCAGCAGCAATTACTGAAAAATCGTTATTTGCAATTTCTTCCCGTAATAGTTCACACATGAGTTTTGCTTCTGCTGCAGTTTTGTTAGGAAACACTAAGGTAAATTCCTCCCCGCCCCAGCGAGCTACTTGTTGCTCTCCTTCACAGCGCGATTTAAGCATTTTGGCTATTTCACAAATAACTTTATCACCAACAATGTGTGACCAGCCATCGTTCACTCGCTTAAAGTGATCTATATCCATGATAGCAATAGCTAATATTTTATTTTCCTGCTTATAAGTGGCAAAATTTGCTGCTAACCAACTATCGAAAGCGCGCCGGTTAGGCATGTCAGTAAGTTGATCGTGAGTGGCTTGATAAGCAAAAGCATTGGCCTGTTCTTGAAGGTCCTGTGTTTGCTTTTCTACTCGTTTAGTTAGCTCTGCCTCTACTTTTTTATAATGATATAAGCGGTATTTATAAATAGCATATATAGTGACCAAAAAAGTAAAAAACAGTGTTAATTTAAAGCTCAGTTTTTTCCAATAATGCGCCTGAATTATAAAGCTAATTTTTTGCTCATTTTGCTGCCATTGAGTATTTGGATACCCGGCGCGCACCTTAAACGTATACTTACCTGCAGGTAAGTTGGTGTATTCTGCACCTGTCATGTGCTGGCGGTTTACCCACTCTTTATTAAAACCTTCTAACTGTGTTTGAAAACTTAAACGCTGCGGCATAATAAAACTCAAACCCGCATACTGAAAAGATAATCTTGAAACATTAGGCGGCAATAATACTGTTTCACCATCTAATGGGAGCGCTGTTGCTCTGCCGTTAACGCTAAAGCTCTCAATCATAGTAGGCAAATCTACTTTGCTTGATGCTTGCAATAACTCAGGTTTTAGCGCGCTTACTCCTTTTGCAGTAGCAAACCAAATGGTGCCATCTTTATGCACTGTTGCTGATGGGGTCGAGCCGCCATTAACTTGTGCACTGAGCATGCCATCGCCCTCGTCATAAAGTTGAAATACGAGTGGAATATTTATATTTTTTTGTTTTTCATCAAGAACATGATTAACGTGCTGGCGATCAACCTGAATAACCCCGCGGTTACTCGATAACCAAAATGAATCTTTATGAACCACAATTTGAAATAACTTATCGACTGGCAGCCCTTGCTCCCGCCCTAAAATAGCCATTTTGCCCGCACTGTGCTCATAGCGCATTAATCCACGATCTGTCGTCACCCATGTGTAGTCGTCATCGAAATAAAAACCAAATCCATACTCGGCAGCAAATTGCGCTGGAAAGCTTATAGCACTAAATTGCTCAGTTAGTATATTAAACACCACAACCCCATTGCCGGTGCCAATCCAAACATTGCCTTTGTTATCTTCACTGAGTGCTAAAATAAAACCGCTAGGCAGCTCTTTTTCATTGGTAAATTGCACTAATGAGCCATCTTTTTCAACTCGCGTTAACCCCATAGCAGAGCCGATCCATAATCGCTGTTTAGAGTCGAGTAATAGCCCTCTTACTTCGTTACTCCCAAGGCCATTACTACGATTTAAATAAGGCGTTATTTTATTATTACTGACCTTTAATACACCCGATGTATAAGTGCCTATCCATACATCGCCATCCTCGCCCTCCAGTAAACTCAATACCGAATAGGGAGAACCTTCTTTAGCACCTTCTATTTGAGTTACATTATTATTTTTAATTTTGTTAAGGCCGGCACTACTCCCTACCCATAAGCTACCATCGGAGTGCGATAATACCGTTCGCACGTAATCCCCAGCTAAACCCCGCTTAGTAGTCCAGGCGGTAAATGGCGCCTCCCTTAATCTAAACAGCCCGGCATTAGTGCCCACCCAAATACTGTTTTCTCTATCTTGTAATAAAGACAATATTCTATTAGCAGGGAGTCCGCCTTTCGCATCTAATTGCTCAAGCCCAGCCACACTGAGTCGAAAAATACCTTTATTAATAGTGCCAAACCATAAATCACCGTGGTTATCTTCTAATAAACTAGAAATAGACTCGACACTGAGCTGTGGATGGATGGCAGTAAATACTGCGTCTTTGAGAATATAAGCGCCGCGCTCACTGCCAATAATTAATTTCCCTTGGCGAGTAAGTAGTAGAGTATAAACTGCTGCATTGGGTAGCCCGTCATCGGCTGTTATTAAGCTTGCTTGCTGATCAACAATTTTATATAAACCATCGCTAGTAGCAGCCCAAATAACGCCATTGGCATCTTCAAGCACATGATAGGCGCTAACATTATGAACAATGGCCTGATCGTGTTTACTATTAGCCCCGCGGTAAAATACGCCATCGTTTTCTAATGCCAGCCAAAACCCGTCATCGTTACTTTTAATTATGTGATTAACCATAGCTGAGGCACTCGGCTGAGTATTCCACTGTCTATATTGATATAAGCTGATACCACCTCTTGCACCGGCTATTAATAAGCCGCCGTCATCGGTAGGAGTAAGTGCACGAAGCCCTGAGTCGGGAATATTATTTATTTCAGCGCGAGTAAATAGTTTAAATTCTTGGCCATTAAAGCGCGCTAAACCCTCCCATGTTGCTATCCATAAATAACCGTCTTGAGTTTGCGCTAAGCTATTAATACTATTGTGAGGCAGGCCTGAGCGGGTATTCCATGTTTCAAAAAAATAATCACTTAGAGGTAAACGAGCTTGTGACTGCACCTGACACGTGAACATGACGAAAAATACACATAAAATCCCTAAATGCTTCATCACTGCGACCTTTATAATTATTATTGATTAATTAGTATTACCCACCAAATTTAACGCAATCCTAAGTGATTAAAAACCAACCAAAACCAGCTAAACTAAGAAAATACTACCACAGCCTGCAGTAGCATTTCATTAACTAATCTTTACAAAAGTTATCAAATGTATCTTGTAAAATGTTTATAAACTTTGCCACGTGTAAACCATCCATTAAAGAGTGATGTACATCAATGGCTAAGGGCATAGTTTGCTGCTGTTTATTAAGCTGACCAAATACAAATTTAGGGATCCCTAAACATTTCCCTTCACTAAACGCATGCGAAAAAGCACTAAAATTTAGCCAAGGTAACACCGAAATATGAATTAAGTCGGCCTGCCCTTCGGTTTGTGCAAAGGCGTCAGAAAATAAAGGCTGCGATTTAGCATTAAAACTAACTGCGCTGGCATGCACGGCAAACTCAGTAAAGTTGGCCTTATCACTAAAGTAACTAAACCTGAACGAGTCATCTGCTGCCAGCTCAACCACACTAGCGCGGGTGTTACTTAGTAACCATGGCTTATCATTAATAATACGCAGCATAATTGGCGGGTACGCATGGCACGCTTTAAGTGTGGCATAAGTATAGGCCTGAAAAAAAGACAGCTGATGCGCTTTACAGTAATTATATAAGGCCTTCGCGTTTAGCTGTACACACACATTAAAGTAAGGTTGAGAAAAGTGTTTAAACAACTCAAAATGTTGTTTACGGGGCCAGCTATCAAAATCAATAGGCTGCATAGAAACAGGCGAAGAAGACATAGATAAATAAACACATAAAATAAAAAATTAAGTTTAACGTATAAACAAAAAAAAGGCGTGCAATTGCACGCCCTAATATTTACGGTTAACTTATTTAGCCGATTAAAGACCGTTTTTAAGGATCTCTTGTGCAAGCTCATCAGCAATTAAATGCGTAGATTTTTGCTCTTTTTCACTACGCGCAAAAATTTCAGTTAGGGTATCAAAAATACCTTCAACATGTTTATTTGACGCAGCAGCACTGTACCCTTCTGGTAGCGTTTCATAATAAACATTAATAATACCACCGGCGTTAATTACGTAATCTGGTGCATATAAAATACCTTTCTCACGAATAATTTCACCATGGCGCGATTGTGCCAACTGGTTATTGGCACAGCCTGCAATTATAGTAGCTTTAAGGCGCGGTATAGTTGCATCGTTTATAGTTGCACCTAGTGCACAAGGTGCGTACACGTCTACGTCTAAATCGTAAATTTCGTCAATGCCAACGGCTGTAGCACCAAATTCATTAACAACACGGTCAATTGCTGCTTGGTTAATATCAGTAACATATAGCTCAGCGCCTGCCTCTGACAAATGCTTACATAAAGTATAAGCAACTGTCCCTAACCCTTGTACTGCTACTTTAATACCAGCAAAGTTTTGATGACCACGCTGATGGTTTAATGCCGCTTTTATACCTAAAAACGTACCGTATGCTGTAAATGGTGATGGGTTACCACTTTTGCCTTCAAGGCCAAGTACATAACTGGTTTCTTTGTTCATCATTGCAACATCGTCGCAGTTGATATTTACATCTTCAGCTGAATAGTAGCTGCCGTTTAATCGCTCTAATTGACGACCAAAAGCACGGAATAATTGCTCAGATTTAATTTCTTTAGCATTACCAATAATCACAGATTTACCGCCACCAAATGGCAAGCGCGCAACTGCATTTTTATAGGTCATGCCTTTGGATAAACGCAGCACGTCGTAAACTGCATCTTCATCATTTGCATAATCCCACATTCTACATCCGCCCACTGCCGGACCTAGGTTAGTATTATGTACCGCAATGATTGCTTTTAAACCCGACTCTTTATCAGTACAAAAAACCACTTGTTCATGGTTATCAAATTCAACTTGATTAAACACAACCACTTTTAATACTCCGAAATAGTTACCCTTAAAGGGTATGCATGCATGAAATTGCCGAGACTTTATCACTTCGGATAACGCTTCGCTATACCATGAGAGGATAAACCCAAGCGCAAAACGGTATTGAATTAAATAACCAAATAAAAGCAATAAAGCACATAAAAAACACTAAAAAGTAGCGTATTTAAGTTTTAAATGCTAAAAACAACAAATACCACAAAGTTTACGCTTACGTGAACGTAACACACCAAGTAACTGTAAAGTTTAAATTACACGCAAGCATAATATGCAAACGCTTATGCTGCACAGGCTTGCCTTAAAAGGTGTTGGTTTAGGAGAACTGGTCAGAGCTGTTTACTCTTTTGCTAAGCAAATTAAATTACGGGCAATAGAACAGGTTATTTAACCTGAACTCTGGTTAAGAGATTTACTAACGTATTGAATCATAGTTATATTTATCTTTATTTTCTCTAGCCAGAGATTTTCAGTGAATTCAACGCAGTTAGCGCTGAAAATAGCTGTTTGAGATAGGTTTATTATCCAGAGATCAGGTTACTTAGTTTAAGTTAAACAAAAAGCGAGCACTGGGCTCGCTTTGTATATTTAGTAAATTAAGTAAGTTAAGTTACTTTAGCTTACTATCTAGCTCTTCAATTTTAGCTTTCCAAATTGCAGGGCCTTGCGTATGCGCATTAGCGCCTTCGCTATCAACAGCGACTGTTACTGGCATATCTTCTACTTCAAACTCGTAGATGGCTTCCATACCTAAATCTTCAAAAGCAACAACACGTGCTTTTTTAATTGCTTTAGATACCAAATACGCCGCGCCGCCAACTGCCATTAAGTACACTGACTTATGCTGCTTAATAGACTCAACCGTAGCAGGACCACGCTCTGCTTTACCTATCATGCCTACAATGCCGGTTTTTTCTAGCATCATATCGGTAAATTTATCCATACGCGTAGCCGTTGTCGGACCCGCAGGGCCCACTGCTTCGTCACGTACAGCATCTACTGGGCCTACGTAATAAATAAATTTATTATCGAAGTCTACGCCTTTAGGTAAACCTTCGCCTGAGTTGATCATGTCTTGCAAACGCTTATGCGCGGCATCTCGACCCGTTAAAATAGTACCCGAAAGTAAAACAGTTTCACCCATTTTCCATTCTTGCACATCTTTTTTGGTCAAGGTATTTAAATCAACACGACGTGTGCCTTCGCCCACTTCAAAGGTTACTTGTGGCCAATCTTCTAACTTAGGTGCTTTTAGGTTTGCTGGGCCTGAACCATCAAGGGTAAAGTGTACGTGGCGAGTAGCCGCACAGTTAGGGATCATCACGACCGGTTTTGACGCTGCATGCGTTGGTGCTGTTTTAATTTTAACATCAACAACCGTTGTTAAACCGCCTAAGCCTTGTGCGCCAATACCTAATTTATTAGCGCGTTCAAATATTTCTAAACGTAGCTTTTCTTCTGTGGTTTCTGCACCGCGTTCCATTAATTCATGAATATCTACCGGATCCATTAACGACTCTTTAGCCATTACTGCCGCTTTTTCAGCCGTACCACCAATACCTATACCTAGCATGCCAGGCGGACACCAGCCTGCGCCCATTGTAGGTAGCGTTTTTTCTACCCATTCTGCCACATCGTCAGATGGGTTTAACATAACCATTTTACTTTTGTTTTCAGAGCCGCCGCCTTTAGCCGCTACCATTACTTCAACCTTACCGCCCGCTACTAAATCTATATGTACAACTGAAGGGGTATTGTCTTTGGTGTTTTTACGAGTACCTGCAGGGTCTGCAACAATAGAGGCGCGCAGCGGGTTGTCTGGATTTAAGTATGCACGGCGTGTGCCTTCATCAACCATTTGTTGAACGGTTAAATCGGTTTTATCCCAGTTAACATCCATACCTACTTTAACAAAACAGGTAATAATACCTGTGTCTTGGCAAAGCGGACGCTTGCCCTCAGCCGACATACGCGAGTTAATTAGAATTTGTGCGATGGCATCTTTTGCTGCTTTACTTTGTTCTTTGTTATAGGCTTTTTCAAGCGCTTGAACAAAATCAAGGGGATGATAGAAGGAAATATACTGCAAAGCATCTTCAATGCTATCTATAAAGTCTTGCTGACGGATTGTACTCATAGTGGTTCCTTAAGTTACCGTTACGCGGTGTCGCGTAAGCTATATCAAACCGGTGACGGTGGTTTGCACTGTTTTTAATTTGGGAAGCAACTAAACGCTGCCAAAAAAATTTGACTTATGATACCCTCCTCGCCCGTTTCGAGCCAGTTCTTAAAGGGGTAGTAAATGCTAAACAATAAAAATAATTGTATAAAATTAGCCATAACACAAAGCTGTATTGATGTATTTGCGCATTTTGCCCACTTGCCTTATGCCATTTTACTCGATTCGGCCAATAGTGAGCATGTAGACAGTCGTTTTGATATTATTGCCATCGAGCCCAAAAGCACACTGGAAGTACAAAACAACCTCAGTATTTTAAATAACCAACCCGATGCAAGAAGCTGCTTTGAAATAATGAACAGCGAACTGCTAAAACTTAATAACAACAAAGCGGCCAACAACCTACCCTTTAGTGGTGGCTGGCTGGGTTATTTGGGTTATGACTTAGGCCGCACACTTGAAAACCTCCCAAGTAGCGCTATAAACGATATAGACTTGCCACAAATGGCCGTTGGCTTGTACTTAGATGCACTCATATACGATAAACAACAAAACAGTTGGTTTTATATTGCCCAGCCTAAGGTTAATCGCTTAGCACTTTATCAGCAGTATTTAGCACAGCCTGCCATTATGCCTAGCTTTGCACTTAAAACGGCGTGGCAATCTAATATGAGCCGCGCTGATTATGCGCAAAAATTTGCCGTAATTGAAGATTATTTAAAAACAGGCGATTGCTATCAAATAAATTTAGCACAGCGTTTTAGTGCCCAATATGAAGGCTCGCCTTGGGCTGCCTACGTTAAATTAACAGCAGCGAATAAAGCGCCGTTTTCTAGCTTTATAAACCATCCGCAAGGCGCAATTTTGTCTATTTCTCCGGAGCGTTTTATATTAGTAAGCGATGATCAAGTGCAAACTAAGCCGATTAAAGGCACGTTACCGCGAAAAACGGATCCGCAGCAAGACGCCCAACAAGCACAGTTATTGGCAAACTCTGCCAAAGATCGCGCTGAAAATGTAATGATTGTAGATTTATTACGAAACGATTTAGGTAAAGTAGCCAAGCCAGGATCGGTTCAGGTGCCCTCGTTATTCGCTATTGAGAGTTTTCCGGCGGTGCATCATTTAGTTAGCACCGTTACGGCCACATTAGCAAAGGGTAAAACGGCGGTTGATCAACTTGCTGCAGCATTTCCTGGAGGCTCTATTACTGGCGCGCCTAAAGTGAGAGCAATGGAAATTATTGAAGAGCTTGAACCACATCGTCGCAGTATTTATTGTGGTTCAATAGGCTATTTAAGTGCTTGTGGTAACATGGATACCAGCATTACTATTCGCACCTTGGTATGCCACGCCCAACATATACACTGCTGGGCCGGTGGTGGCATAGTAGCTGATTCTAAAGTTGCATTGGAATACCAAGAAACATACGATAAAGTAAATAAAATACTTCCATTATTATAAATAACAGTAGGTCGCTTTGAATAGTGAACACATTATGGCGCGGTTTCAGTTAAGCCCTACGGCAGCGCCAGATCAAGGAATAGACAACTCTAAAAAGCGTGCCAGCGCAGTCATGTTGCCGCTTATTGATGTAGATGATCATGCGCATATTTTACTGTGTAAGCGCCCTATTTATTTACACCATCATCCCGGTGAAATTTGCTTACCCGGTGGTAAGTTTGAAACAAGTGATATTACGCTTCGCACTACTGCCCTGCGTGAACTACATGAAGAGCTAAATATTACGCCCAGTAATGTTAAAGTGTTTGGCCAATTACCTTTGTACTCAACACTCACCGGCTTTAATATTAGCCCCTTTGTTGGCATGCTTAATAAACACACCATTTGGGAGAACGATCATAACGAGGTACAAGCTAGTTTTTTATTACCACTGCGTGATTTAACTAACGAGGCTAATTGGCAACCCCTGCCTTTTCAGCGTTTTGGTAAAACCATTATTTTATATGGTTACAATACCCCACATGGTTTACTTTGGGGTGCCACTGCAAGCATCATAAAAAACTTTACAAAACAACTCGCCTTACCAGTTTAAATGTTCTTGATTAATGGTTACATAGTCACAATTTAGCGTTACTATACACGACCGTTCAAAAAAGCAGCCTAGTGCTGAGTAAACACAGAAGAGACACATTATGATAAGTGCATTTGATATGTTTAGTATTGGTATTGGCCCTTCTTCGTCACATACCGTTGGCCCAATGCGCGCATCTCGTTTATTTGTTAATGACCTACAAGAAAAACAATTATTAGCAAACGTTACCGATATTAAAGTAGAGCTGTACGGCTCGCTAGGTCAAACTGGTATTGGCCACGGCTCTGGTAAAGCAGTAATACTTGGCCTTGCTGGGTATGATCCTGAAACTATCGACGCCGATTTGGTTGATACTATTTTAGCCACAATTGAAAAAGAACAAGTTATTTACTTAAATCAAACGCATAAGGCTAAATTCCCAAAGCAAGGGGCTATTGTTTTTCACCGTCGTAAAACGCTGCCTAAGCACTCTAATGCAATGGAAATTATTGCCTCTAATAATGGCGAGAAGGTTTATAGCCAAATTTATTACTCTATTGGCGGTGGCTTTATTGTTACCGATCAAGATTTTGAAAACGAAAAACAAGCAGCGCTTGATATTCGTGAAGAAAACCCAGCACCTTTTCCTTTTGGTAGCGCACAAGAGCTACTAGAAATGTGTAAAGAGTCGGGTTTCAGTGTATCTACTTTAATGATGCATAACGAAAAAACATTACGCAGCGAAAACGACATTAAAGACGAGTTATTTAATATTTGGCAAGTAA
The DNA here is from genome assembly GCF_014163535.1 of Pseudoalteromonas sp. SR45-4. NCBI lineage: Bacteria > Pseudomonadati > Pseudomonadota > Gammaproteobacteria > Alteromonadales > Pseudoalteromonadaceae > Pseudoalteromonas > Pseudoalteromonas sp. SR45-4. The sequence goes on along the minus strand of NZ_JACJDO010000029.1, from coordinate 16,431 downwards.
TGAAAGCCTGTATTGAGCGTGGTATGCGCACCGAAGGTATTTTACCCGGTGGTTTAAAAGTAAAACGTCGTGCTCCAAATTTACACTTAAAACTTAATGTAGAAGTAAGTAACGACCCCCTGCGTGCTATGGATTGGGTCGACTTATTTGCTTTAGCTGTAAATGAAGAAAACGCCGCAGGCGGTCGTGTAGTTACCGCACCTACCAATGGCGCAGCGGGTATTTTACCAGCAGTACTTATGTATTATCATACTTTTATAAAAGAAGTTGATCGCGATATTGTCACGCGTTATTTATTAACCGCCGCCGCAATCGGTATTTTATATAAAAAGAACGCCTCTATTTCGGGTGCTGAAGTAGGCTGTCAAGGTGAAGTAGGCGTGGCTTGCTCAATGGCTGCAGGCGCACTTACCGAAATTGTAGGTGGTAATGTAGTGCAAGTAGAAAATGCCGCCGAAATTGGCATGGAGCATAACTTAGGCCTTACGTGTGACCCAGTTGGTGGCTTAGTGCAAGTACCGTGTATTGAACGCAACGCCATGGGCGCAATAAAAGCGATTAATGCGTCACGCCTTGCAATTCGCGGTAGTGGCGAGCAAAAAGTATCACTCGATAAAGTGATTAAAACTATGCTCGAAACCGGTAACGACATGAAAACTAAATATAAAGAAACCGCTCGTGGTGGTTTAGCCGTTAATATTATTGAGTGTTAACACCACACTAAAGAATAATTAAAAAAGCCGTCAGTTTAAAAACTGGCGGCTTTTTTATTAGTAACTTTAATATAGATAGCTAAATACTAAACACCTAAAATACTCGATACTAAAACGATTATTTAACCGGCAACTCTATATCAGCAAATAATTTATCAACATCTTCTTGATTGCGTAATAGATTAGCACGCTCTACTCGCTCTTTAGTTAAGTGTGGTGCAAAGCGTTCAATAAAGTCATACATATAAGTGCGTAAAAAACTGCCTTTTCTAAAGCCAATTTTGGTAGTGCTCGCCTCAAATAAATGGCTGGCATCAATACACACTAAATCAGTATCACTGACTTGATCAATCGCCATTGACGCAACCACTCCAACACCTAACCCTAAGCGTACATATGTTTTAATAACGTCGGCATCGGTGGCGGTAAATACTATATGCGGCTCAAGCCCATGGGCACTAAACGCTTTATCTAGTTCTGAGCGCCCAGTAAAGCCAAATACATAGGTAATAAGCGGGTATTTTGCAATATCAGCCACGGTTATATTATTGGCTTTTTTAGCTAATGGATGGTCTTTTGCCACCACAATACTACGGTTCCAATGATAACAAGGCAGCATAACAAGGTCTGAATATAAGTGTAGTGCTTCTGTTGCAATAGCAAAGTCAGCATCGCCACGTGCAGCTGCATCTGATATTTGCTGCGGTGTACCTTGGTGCATATGAAGTGACACTGCAGGGTATTTTTTCATAAACCCTTTAATAACATTCGGCAATGCGTAACGTGCTTGGGTATGAGTAGTGGCAATATTAAGCTTACCTTGATCTGGTAAAGTATGCTCATGAGCAACCGCTTTAATACCTTCCACTTTTGAAAGGATTTCGCGCGATATATTAATGACCTCTTCACCGGCACTGGTTACATGCGTTAAATGTTTACCACTGCGACCAAAAATTTGAATACCTAACTCATCTTCAAGCATGCGCACTTGCTTAGAAATACCTGGTTGCGAGGTAAATAAACTTTCAGCTGTTGCTGAGACATTTAATTTATGATTTTGAACTTCTACAATATATCTAAGTTGTTGTAATTTCATAGCTATGTATTTTCGTTATTATTCGTTTTTGAGGGGTAAATACTTTATCTTTAAAAACTGACCACCCAACAAAAGGTAGGTTTTAATTGATAATACCGTATTTAATAAATATAGGCTTAGGCTAGCACAATAAATATACTTCAGATAGCAATGATTATCATATAAAGCATTAAGATTTAAACGCTTTCTTAGCCTGCTTTTGTAGTTAATTAGCGCAAAGTTTTCCTGTTCTTATATATTTAATGTAAGATTGAGCTATTAGGTTTAGAACCCGAGAACTGTAACATGATCGTCTCTATTATAATTATACTCATTGTTGCTCTTATTGTGATTGCGCTTTGGGTAAGTGCGGTGCAACAGCATAAAGAAAAACAAGAAGCTGATCGCCGTAAAGAACTAACCAAACAAAAAGCTATTATTGAGGAAACAGAGGAAGCGTTAATGAATAACGCTAATATCCCGTTTTCAGATAATACACTACGTGTTTTACAGCGTCGCAATCACGATGCGCTTAGCACCATGGTATCGCTTTCACCTGGTTCTAAAATATTAAAAAACCGTTTAAATGAAGCGAAAGAGCGTTTAAACAACCCAGTTCAAGGCAGCAATAGCGAATCGCTTTCACTGCCAAGTAACGATAAGCAACTGGTATCGCTAATACAGGGCATAAAAAAATTACGTATTATTCTACGCTCTGAGCACAATAAAGGTAACCTTGATAGCCAACTATTTGTAATCGAGGACAAGCGCATGGAAAAACTACAGTTACAAATAAATATTGAAAGCCAAATTAAACGTGGTTTATCGGCGCGCTCTGCAGGTATGGTAGGTTCAGCTAGACAGTATTTTGAAAAAGCTCATGCTTCACTCAGTGCGGTATCGTATAGCGATCCATATGTAACTGCTAAATACCAAGAAGTAGAAGGCTACTTAGAAGCTATTAGTGTTGAGTTAAGGGCATCGAATGCCAGTGCACTTAAAAAGAAAACTGAGCAAGAGCAAGATGACCTAGACATATTATTTGCTCCGAAAAAGAAATGGTAAATTGGCACTAAAATTTATAAAAAAAACCCATACAATTTTGTATGGGCTTTTTTTTATTGATAGATAAATAAGTTTTTTAAGATAAAAATGCAAACTTAACAATAAACAATGCCGTTAAAATCCACACACTAATACTTACTTGATCCTTTTTACCGCATAACACTTTAACCGCGGTGTAAGAAATAAACCCAAGCGCAATACCATGAGCAATAGAAAATGTCAGCGGGGTCATTAATAACACCACACTAACAGGAATGGCATCTGTCATATCGTCCCAGTTTACAAACTTTAAGTTTTGTAGCATAAGTACCGAAACATATAAAATAGCACCGGCAGTAGCATACGCTGGCACCATTTGCGCTAGTGGCGCAAAAAACATCATCAATAAAAAACAAATACCCACAACAACGGCTGTTAAGCCTGTGCATCCGCCTACAGAAACACCAGCCACCGACTCTATGTAAGAGGTAGTAGTAGATGTACCTAACATTGCACCGGCAATAGTTGCAGTGCTATCAGCGCTAAGGGCGCGCCCTAAACGTGGCATATTGCCTTTTTCATCTGCAAGCCCTGCTTTTTGCGTGACCGCAACCAAGGTGCCTGAGGTATCAAATAAATCTACAAATAAAAATGCAAAAATAACACTCAGCATTGAAAGCTCAAATGCCGCACTAAAATCAAGTTGCATAAAGGTTGGTAAAATTGACGGCGGCATAGACATAACCCCCTTATATTCAACCAAACCAAAAGCCAGAGCAATACCAGTTACCAGTAAAATACTAATTAACACACCACTTTTAAAGTCGCGATATAACAATGCCGCAATTACAAAAAAACTTAAAATAGCAAGTAATGGCCCAGGCGCAGTAATATCACCTAGCTGCACTAAGGTTGCAGGGCTAGATACTATGATCCCTGCACTTTTAAGCGCAATTAGCGCTAAAAAAGCACCAATACCGATCGCTATTGCTTGTTTAAGCACCAGTGGAATGGCATTAATAATCCACTCTCGTACTTTAAATAAGCTTAAAAATAAAAATATACAACCCGACATAAACACAGCACCTAATGCCGCTTCCCAGGTATAACCCATTCCTAAAACAACGCCATAGGTAAAAAAAGCATTTAATCCCATACCTGGTGCTAACGCTAACGGATAATTGGCCCATAGGCCCATAATAAAACAGCCTATTGCAGCTGCAATACATGTAGCTACAAACGCAGCGCCTTGATCCATTCCTGCTTGGGCAAGCATTGCTGGGTTAACAAAAACAATATAAACCATAGTAATAAAAGTAGTCATACCGGCAACACATTCACGTTGTACTGAGGAATCATTTGCGCGGATTTTAAATAAGGCTTCGAGCATAACAAACTTAAGGTAGTAAAAAGTGGCGAGATTTTAGCATAAAAATAGCGAAATACCGGACATTTTACCTTGTTATGCATTAAGTTATTGAAGTAGCTGAAATAATAAATATGACACGGTAATACGTATGTGCTTTAGGTTTTAAAAATAATAATTACCGTGCTTATATGCTAAATAATTAGTTTTACTTTAACGTAAATAATAGAGGATAAAGTACTGTATAGGTGTTATTCGCCGCATAATTTTAGTAAAAAATATAAAGTACAAATCTAAAATATTAACGCTCTGTTTTTAATAGTTATTTTTGTTTTTTTATCCGTGTAAAAATTTAAAACTGAATGACTGTTCAAATAATTAGCAAAAAAACACTTGCACCATAACACTGTATAAACTACTGTATACGGGTACTGTATAAAAACCCAGTGAGTGAGAGATTTATGTTACAGCCTATTACCGTAAGAACCGTTAAAAGTTATCAGCAAGACGATAAAAGTGATTGTGTGAATTTAATTCAAATTGAAGATGAAATTTCAGCAACCTTTGAATTGCTTAAAGTATTACACCAATACAATAGCTTAAATGCATGGACACTACTGATTGCACCTGACCATGTACCAAGTAAAGCTTTACTTGATTCATGCTCCATTGATACCAGCAAATTACTGGTGATCAGGCAAAAACATTTAGTAAACTTAGAATATGTACTTAGCTCGGCGCTACACAACGGAAACTTTGCTGCGGTTATTACCTGGACCGATATTATTAATGATCAACAGCTGACACAGCTATCATTAAATTTAAGCACTACAAATACTAAGCTTTACTGTTTTACTAAAAATACTCACAACCTTGAGATACCACTGACTCAATAAGCTTGTTAAACTCGTGTTTTAAACTCTTTATATTAGTATTATGACCTCATTAACGACTTCTCCTTGCTTTTGTGGCAGCCAGCAAAACTATGCTGACTGCTGTGAACCACTTCATTTAGCATCAAAAATAGCTGAAACACCTGAGCAACTTATGCGTGCTCGCTACAGTGCATATGTACTTAAAAATGCAACTTATGTTTATCAAACTTATGCAAGTGAAAAACAGGCAGAAAACCCTGTAAAAGAGATTAAAGACTTTGCTGATAGCTGCCGCTTTATAAAGCTAACCGTCATCGACACTGAGCACGATGCAAGCGAAGGCTTTGTAACATTTAAAGTAAATTACTTTTACCAAAACCTATATTGCGAGTTGCACGAAAAGTCGTTGTTTATTAAACAAGATGGGCAGTGGCGCTACCTTGAAGGCACACTATTTCCGGTAGCCGATATTAAAATAAGCAGAAATGATAACTGTCCTTGCCAAAGTGGCAAAAAATATAAAAAGTGTCATAGCATATAACAAACTGCAACTAACTGTGCGGTGAGTAAAGTAGGTAATTGCAGGCAACTAAACCTTAAATACAAATAGCCATACCTAGTAATCGCTGTTATGAAGCGGTGTATGGCTAAAATTAAACTTTTCTTTTGAGCAACTATTGGCAATTTACATACCTATAGGACTGCGTTAATAACTGCTCTACTGCATATTTTGGTACAGTGCGCTTTAAAAGCACACCTTATTTCGCCCTTGTGCTTTAGCGGCGTACATTTTTTTATCTGCGCGTTGCAAAATATCTATGCTGCCTTCGTCTGATTGCAATAACGTAGCCCCACCTATACTTATAGTGACAAATTCAAACTCTGAGTACTTATGTAAAACACCCAAGCCGGATATGTTATTTTTAATTTTTTCAGCAACACAGCGAGCGCCTTCCTCGTTGGTATGCGGTAGCACAACCACAAATTCTTCGCCGCCATATCGGGCAACAAAATCGCTTGGCCTTTGTAGGCTGTTGGCAATTGTTTGAGCAACTAAGTGTAAAACAGCGTCGCCTTCTACGTGTCCATAAATATCGTTGTATTGCTTAAAGTAATCAATATCCATAAGTAATAAAGCATATTCTGCATTCTCTCTTAATGCACTCAATTGTATTTTATTAATATGAGTATCAAAATAACGACGGTTAAATACTTTAGTTAAGTCATCAAGAAACACTTTTTGGCTTAATAAGTCATGTTGCAGCTTAATAGTTAAGTGCGCTCTTACTCTTCTGCATAAGGTTTCTGGGTTAATCGGTTTTTGAATAAAGTCTACCGCGCCCGCTTCCCAGCAGTCCTCTTCTTGATTTTCAAAGGAGGTAACAAATATAACGGGAATATCTTGGGTTTGTGTCGTCGTTTTAAGTTTTAAACAGGTTTCTATACCGCATATGCCATCCATTGAAATATCCAGCAGTACGATATCGGGAGTATTAGATTTACATATTTCAACTGCTTCTTCACCGCTGTTGGCGGTGTTAACAATAAAGTGCTTTGATAATATTTTTTTCAGTACAATTATGCTAAGTAACTGATCATCAACAATGAGAACTTTTGAGGTTTTAAGGCTAAGTTTTAAATCGCTATCGGCATAATTTAATGGCATAAATACTACTGTTTTCTATAATTATCAACTAACACAGTATAATACAGTCTTATGTTATGCAAATGTATTAAAGTTGGGTTTTTAATCAAACTTACAACCAAATATAAAAATGGCGATACAGAGTTGTTGTTAATTGTTTTAGAAAATCACGGCCATAATTTTCAGGGTAATACTGAAAGTAAGCACTGCTTATAAGCTGCTTGTACTTGAATGCTCAAGGTTGAAATCGCGTTTGTATAAACGTACAAACAAAAAATGGGCCACTAGGCCCATTTTAAAAATTACGCAAATTACTTTATAAGCGTCTTATTCGTCGTCATCCAAATCTGGTTGTTGACGTTGAGCTGGGCGCGCTAATATTTCTACATAAAAAGAAGTTAAGCTTTGCTTTTCTATTTCGCTTATATGATTACTAAGCTCTGCAACGTGCACTACTTGTGCATCTTCAGCGGTATTACCAAACTTACAATCAAACGCCCAGTAATCAGCATCGAGTGGTAGAGTTTTGTTACGCTCTCTTTTCAAATATTTTTTCACTTCATGCTTTGCGGCGTCAACCATACGAGGATATTTGATTTTCTCGTGATTTAGCGTGAATATTTTCTTCATTACGTTCCTAATTACCTTGGTTTAATGATAACGGCATTTAATGTCATACCATTTGAGCCTATTATAGCAATTGCATTTAATTTTTGGATGCTTTTTTTATATTAAATCAATTATTAATCCATTAATAAAATAAAGTATCGCTAAAATGCGCTTAAGTGTAGAGAGTTAGCGGCTTTATATTACAGACAAGTAATTTAATAGTTAGAGTGATGACGCAATCGTTTGCCAAGTTCTATTAATATAATTGGTTATTGCAATATCAAAGCAGTTACAGCGTACGCTTTATAATTAAGCGCTTACTAAATGTAATGGGTGGTGAAGCGCATCATTATTTAGGCTTTCGTAAAAAGCAGCAGCATCGAGTTGCGGGTTAGATAGTTGCGTTTGTGTGTTATTTATACGCCTGCGCACTGCTAATTCACAATTATCACGCACCTGAAGCGGAATATGGCTTACATCATCTCTTATAAACAATGGTTCAGGGTTTAAACAGTGATTTAATTTAATATCGCTCATTCCAGCGCGTTCCCCTGCTTGCATTAATAGTGAGGCGTTAAACTGCCCTATCAAGATATCAAACTTATCTGGCGCTAAAAGTTGCTTTGGACCTGCTCCAATTTGTTTGCGAAGGGTATCTTCGCCAACAGTTGAATCTTCAATTTCTGTTTTTGGTAAATGGAATTGGCTAAAATCGAGTGCATCATGAGATAGCATAGCGAGTAAAAGCGCAAACTCTCCTCGGCGCTTTTCATGCACACTTTTATTGAGTCGAGTGTTGAGCTGACTCTCTGTGATTAACAAATCACCGATTTGCATAGACTTTAGCCGATTGAAGTAAGTAATACCTATTTATCGGCTTTATTTCATTTTTCTTTAGCTTTTTTCTTTACTTAAATACGATGTTTGCTATTATCAGCGCCGTTGCATTGGAGGGGTTCCCGAGCGGCCAAAGGGATCAGACTGTAAATCTGACGGCTCAGCCTTCGCTGGTTCGAATCCAGCTCCCTCCACCACTTTTCTTACCGCTAAGTTAAGTGGGGCCAAATGTAACAAAATTAGTGTGGAGGGGTTCCCGAGCGGCCAAAGGGATCAGACTGTAAATCTGACGGCTCAGCCTTCGCTGGTTCGAATCCAGCTCCCTCCACCACTTTTCTACTTATTTTCTACTTATATAGTTACTACATTCCTTGTTAGTAATCTCCGTGTTTTTTCTTAGTTAAACATTAAAATACCCATTGTAAACTCATACCATGTTGTTTTAGCCATAACGTACTTGCTTTATAGTCGGGACAAAATTGTGCTACGCGCTGCCAAAATGCTTTGCTATGATTTAAATATCGTAAATGCGCCAGCTCATGCACTATTACATAATCAATAATGCTATGCGGTGCACCAATCAATAATAAGTTAAATGTTAGCGCCCTTTTACTATTACAACTTCCCCATTTGCGTTTATAAACTGCAATATTTAAATCGTTAGGCAGCGCTTCTTGCATCTGCGTGCAAAAGTCATTAAGTCGCATTTCTATGTATGCGGTTAACTGCTCTTTTAAATACGCCTCTAAAAGTAATTGGTACTTTTGCTGCTGATGCTTAACACGAGCAGAAACGGTAATAAGCAGGCCATCTTGTTGGCGCTCCACTGTAGAGGTATTGCCTTGCTGAAACGTTAAATTAATTGCTTCTGAAAAAAACCAGATCTTTTTGTCCTTAAGTGGATACTGTTTTGTATCAACCAAAGTATGCTGTTTTTGCAGCTGCGCCTCAACCCATGATTTTTTTTCTAATAACCAGTTATCGAGCACTTTTTTTTGTACGTGATGGGGGGCATATACCGTCACATTTTGATTATGCACTTTAATAGCAACGGTCTTTCGTCGGGTACTTTTTTTTAGTTGGTAGGCAAACAAATTAATCTCTCACACTATACTAGCTAGGGGCTACTTTTCGTCTAATGGTTAGTTAATGCCGCGTTGTTTATTTATAGCTTAATAAGCAAACATAAAATTAACGGTTTATTAATTAATTAATTCTATTAAACTACACGATTAAAATGCCTATTTAGAGCCGCCATGTTATCAGCTTTCTTTATTACTGACCAAGATCCTAGTTTAATTATAAACGGGGTTTACGATCCCCTTTTGGTTTCTCTTTCAGTTTTAATAGTCATATTTGCCGCTTTTTTTACTACAAAACTCATTGATTTAGCTAAAAAAACTACTTTCCCAAGCTATCAACGTTTAGCTACTGTAACCGCTGCAGCTGTTTTTTCTGCGGGTATTTGGAGCATGCATTTTATTGGTATGTTGGCTTTTTCTTTGTGTACTAACATTAAATATAACCCAACTATTACCTTACTCTCTTTTATACCGGCATTTTTAGCGTGCCAATACGCTGTATCTATACTGGTAAAAAGTAATGGTAACTTTAAAGTATTAGCTGTTTGCTCGGTATTATTAGGCTCAGGTATTGGCACTATGCATTACAGTGGTATGGCAGCGATGGAGCTTGCGCCTATGCTACGGTATGACCCAGTTATGTTTGGGTTGTCTATTTTAGTGGCCGTTGCCCTATCCTTTATAGCTTTATATAGCCACTTTAACCTTGAAAGAATTTTCCCTCGGTTAACACAGTTACAAACTCGTTCAATCAGCGCCGTTATATTAGGCTTTGCCGTTACTGGGATGCATTATATGGGTATGGCAGCAACCCGTTTTGTAGCAACTTCCCCACTAATTTACGCAGACGAAAATGCGTCTGCTGGGCTTACATTTGTTGCAATTGCGGTTGCCACTGCAACTGTTGCAATAACCAGCTTGGTTGCTGTAATTAATGGCATGGTACGCTATAAACTGCTACTTGAAGAAAAGTCAGCCGACGAGTCGCGGTTAAACGCTATATTAGAAACAGCAATAGATGGCATTGTGACTATTGATCATCAAGGTATTATTTTAAGCTTTAATGAAGCAGCAAGTAAGATTTTAGGTTGGCGAGAACATGAGTTACAAGGTAAAAGTGTACAGATTCTTTTAAATGATAATAACGCTCTAAACAATGCGTCATCATCTGGTGATATGACTCTTGATCTAAGCGCTATTATAGGCATAAACCGCGATACTTTTGCTAAACATAAAGATAACCATTTGATCCCTGTGCGCCTTGGTATTGGACAAGTGACGCAAACTGGGCAACCGCCTTTGTATGTTGGCTTTATTACTGACTTAACGCAGCAACGAGCGCTACAAAAAACGGTTGTTGAAAATGAGCAAAAATATCGCTCATTAATGCAAAATATGCCAGGCGTTGCCTTTAGATGTAAATTCGATACTAACTACACCATGCTATTTGTTAGCCCAAGTATATTGGATTTAACTGGCTATACACCAGATGAATTTATTGAGCAACACATTGAGTTTACAGACCTGATTTTAAAGTCTGATCAACAAATGATTATTACCACGCTCACTAATGCCGTTACCGAAAAGCGTCAATACTCTGTTGAATATAGAATTCGCCATCGCAACGGCGCAACTGTATGGGTATTAGAGAAAGGTAGTTTTGACTTTAATAATACCGATGTTGCACAGTGGATTGATGGTGTACTTGTTGATATTACTGAGCGCAAAGAGTATGAAGCAAAATTAGAGCACGCTAAACTGCAAGCAGAAGAAGCTGCCAATGCTAAGCAATCTTTTATGGCAAATATGAGCCATGAAATACGCACCCCTATGAATGCAATTATTGGCTTTAGCGATCTGCTAATGGATACACCGCTAAGTAAAGAGCAGCAAAAGCACCTTGTTACGGTTAATAGCGCAGCACGCTCTTTGCTGCGGCTGCTTAATGAGATTCTCGACTCTGCAAAGTTAGAACGAGGAAAGCTAACCATTGAGCCTGTGCATTTTAATTTAAAGCCCGTTATCGACAGTATTATTTCAACTTTTTGGTTAGAAGCTAAAAAGAAAAACCTTAATTTAACGCTTAATATTAATAAATCAGTTAGCACCGCATACTACGGTGATCCCGACCGCCTTAGGCAAATACTTACAAACCTTATTGGTAACGCTATTAAATTTACTGAGCAAGGCGCTGTTACTGTTACCGTAAGTACCACACAAAATAATCACCTATTTTTTGAAGTACAAGATACAGGCATTGGTATTGCTAAAGATCGTATTAAAGCGGTTTTTCAGCCTTTTGTGCAAGCCGATGGCACGACCACACGTCGATTTGGTGGCACAGGTTTAGGCACAACAATAAGTAAACAATTAGTAGAGCTTATGCATGGCTCAATTGATTTAGTGAGTGAAGTTGATAAAGGCAGCTGCTTTTACTTCTCATTACCTTTTACTGTTGGTGATGAAAATAAAATAGATTATTTTGAAGGCCTACATACCGAACTACCTCCGCTTAGAATATTAGTGGTTGATGATATAGAACAAAATACAGAGCTACTTTCTATATTACTTTCGCGAGATCAACACACAGTAACCACTGCAAGTAATGGTTTAGAAGCCATTGAGGCGTTTAATCAGCAAGACTTTGATGTCATTTTAATGGACATTCACATGCCTGAATGTGACGGTATTGAGGCCACCATTAAAATTCGTACATTGGAGCAACTAAAACAAATAAAATTTACGCCTATTATTGCATTAACAGCCAGCGTGTTACAGCAAGATAAACTAACCGCTAAAAATGCAGGCATGAATGGGTTTGCTAATAAGCCGGTTGATATCAACCAACTGAATCAAGAAATAGCACTGGTGCTTGGACTTGGCTTAGCAAAAGAAACATTAATTGCGCAAACCGACCCCGATGCCAAGCACATAGATTTTGAAAAAGGGTTAGCTTTGTGGGGCTCTAAATGTAAACAGCTTACCGAAATTACTAAATTTGTTAATACCAACGAAAAGCAATTTATAAGCTTATTTAAGCTGCAACTAAGCGATATTAAAAGTGTTTATACGCTTATTCACACTTTAAAAGGCGTGGCTGGTAATTTAGGGTTATTAACCTTAATGACACTGTTAACGCGTTTAGAGAACGCAGACGATGAAGCTGCGCTAACCAGCGTTTTGGCAGATATAAAAACTGAATTGGCGCTTATCGGCCAATTATTAGCAAGCACTATATGTAAAGAGCCCGCCAAACTTATCGACAATGCTGAGCCGTTATCAACAGCTGAGCTAATAGAAATTTGCCAAGAACTCTATGCTGATGCACAAAATGCCGAACTTAATGATGATCTTCTCGATCAGTTACAACGTAAATGTATAGCATCAGTACAAGTAGATATAGATGAAATAGCCAGTGCCTTTGATGAATTCGACTTTGATAACGCGCAAGTTAAATTAGCAAATTTACTTAAAAAGTTAACCCTAAAGGAGAATTAATTAATGGATTTTATTCTAGATAAGCCCCGCATATTAATTGTTGACGACGAGCCTGCAAACTTAAAAGTAATGCGCGAGGTGCTTGGTAATCAATATAGAATGTCGTTTGCTAAATCGGGCGCTGCCGCTATAGCATTACTTGAAAAAGAACTACCAAAGCTAATTTTACTCGATATTATGATGCCTGATATGAATGGCTTTGAAGTATGCCAAATTGTTAAAGCTAACCCTGCAACATCGCATATCCCTATTATTTTTGTTACTGCGCTAAGTGATGAAAGTGATGAATTTAAAGGTTTTGAACTAGGCGCTGTAGACTATATAACCAAACCCATTAGCCCTGCTATTGTACGGGCACGTGTTAAAACTCACCTGTCGTTAGTGCAAGCTGAGCAGCTAAAACAAGCTCATGTCGATTTAGTACAGCGTTTAGGTCGTGCTGCAGAATATAAAGACACCGATACCGGTGAGCATATTATACGTATGAGTCAATACAGCAAAGTACTTGCATTGGCGCTGGGTATGGATGAGCAACACGCCGAATTATTACGCCAAGCAGCCCCTATGCACGATGTAGGTAAAATAGGTATTCCGGATGCCATTTTGCTAAAACCCGGAAAGTTAACTGCCGATGAGTTTACCCACATGAAAGAGCACGCTTTAATTGGTGCACAAATTTTAGCAAATTCATCATCGCCACTATTACAACTGGCGCATGTGCTGGCAATTGAACATCATGAAAAGTGGGATGGTACTGGCTACCCCAATGGCCTAAAAGGAGAAGCCATATCGCTGGAAGGCCGTATTGTTGCCATTGCCGATGTATTTGATGCACTTACCTCAAAACGCCCCTATAAAGAGCCTTGGAGCATAGAGCAAACTATAGAACATATGCAACAACAAGCCGGTAAACACTTCGACCCGCAATTGGTTGAGCTATTTATTGGCAAAATTGACGATATTATTGCCATAAAAAATGCTCATCAGGAGCGATTTTAATTTAGCTCTTTTTGGCTGTATGCGAGCCTAATAATACCTGCGGATACACAGTTTTAATCTGCGTATAGTCATGAGAGGTAATTTCATGGCTATTTCCGCTGTTATCTTTAAAATAAATTGAAAACGTAACGCCGTGATCAGCTAATACTGTTTTAATATTTAGGTGTTCAAAATGCTCAAGCCATGCAATAAATTGCTCCCCAGTGGCTAAAAAAGCAATGCCTTTACTACGTCCCTGTGCAGTAAATAACGCTAAACGCGTGGTAGCATTTGCATCTTCAAGGGTTAATGGCCCTTTGCCATCTTCATTCCAAAAGGCGAGCGCTTCAACCACACTAAAGCCTAAAACACGCTCATACCATTTAACCGCTTGCGCTAAATCATCCACATTTAAATGACAATGATCAATCCCAGCTAGCTTAGGTATACTCACGCTGCTCTCCTATTTCAGACTTTAGTTGCTCTAAAAAGTCATGCATATACTCAGTACGTCTTAGTGCTTCGGCCTTAGCCGAGGGAGTATTCATGCTTTGAGCTATGTGTAATAACTTAATAAAAAAATGATCAAGCGTGTATTTTTTATCATCTGCTTCGCGTTGTAGGCAAAATGGGTCATCCGGGTTATATAGTAATCGACTTATTGAGCCACCTACTTTCATGCAGCGGCTTATACCAATCGCGCCTAGTGCATCCATTCTGTCTGCGTCTTGCACTATTTGTGCTTCTACTGAGTTCACTTTAATATTGGCGCTAAAGCTATGCGCCGCTATTGCATGATGAATTTGAGTAAATAATTGCGCGTCGTAATTAATAGAAGCTAAAAAAGCAATCGCTTTATCGGCGGCCATAGTAGAGGCTTTAGCCCTATCTGGATGGTTTTTGGCCACGGCTACACAGTCGTGTAACCATGCAGCCGGGAGCACTACCTTCATATTAGCTTGCTCTGCATCGCACAATTTAATAGCAACCCGAACTACGCGTTCAATATGGGTTATATCATGCGCCACATCGGCATGAATTAGTGTGGTAATAAAGGCTCTGCACTGTAAATTGAGCTGCTGCAGCTCAGGGCTTAACATTATGTCTGTCACAACGTGTTCCAAATACCTAATTAACATATTGAATTAGCCATACTTTACCGCGATTTATGGGCTCCATGCAAAACATTCATTGTATGTTGCCCTTGCCTTGACTAAAATACAGCGCTTATTTATTACTACTGAGAAGCTTTATGACATCTGCCGTTTACCTGCAAGCTGGCCGCGATAAATCATTAAAAAGAAAACACCCTTGGTTATTTTCCAAAGCCATCAAAAAAATTAAAGGTAAACCAGGCCTAGGTGACACAGTTACTATTCACGACAGTGAAGGTAAATTTTTAGCAACAGCAGCTTATAGCCCACATTCACAAATTCGTGCCCGTGTTTGGAGCTTTGACGAAAAAGAAGTTATTGATCAACACTTTTTTGAACGCCGCCTACGTCGTGCACTAGAAGCCCGTAGCCAAGTAATTGAAGAAGGTGGTTTAACTGGCTTTAGACTCTGCGCCGCAGAATCAGATTTTTTACCCGGCGTTACCATAGATAAGTTTGACAACGTATTAGTGTGTCAATTACTTAGCGCGGGTGCTGAGCGTCATAAAGGTGAAATTGTTGGCGCGTTAATGGCTATATTCCCTGGTATGAGCATTTACGAGCGCTCAGACGTAGAAGTGCGTACCAAAGAAGGCCTTGAGCCAATTAAAGGGGCATTATGGGGCAATGAACCAACTGCCCCAGTACTCATTGCAGAAAATGGCTTTAAAATTGAAGTTGATATTATTGATGGCCATAAAACCGGCTTTTATTTAGATCAACGCGATAGCCGCGCTGCACTTGAACGCTTTTCTAAAGACAAAACCGTATTAAACTGCTTTAGCTACACGGGTACATTTTCGTTGTATGCCCTACGTGGCGGCTGTAAACACGTAACTAATGTGGATGTATCGCAGCCAGCCCTCGATACAGCTAAGCGCAATGTTGAGCATAACAACCTTGATTTAGATAAGGTTGATTTTGTCAAACAAGATGTATTTAAGTTACTGCGTCAATACCGCGAAGACGGTGTATTGTTTGACACTATAGTAATGGATCCGCCAAAGTTTGCCGACAACAAAGCACAACTTACTGGTGCGTGTCGTGGCTATAAAGACATAAACATGATTGCTATGCAAATATTAAAACCAGGTGGCACCTTATTAACCTTCTCGTGTTCGGGCTTAATGGAGCAAAACTTGTTTCAAAAAGTGGTGGCTGATGCAGCCCTTGATGCTGGTAAAGACTTACTTATTATGGAGCGTTTAAACCAAGCCGCCGATCACCCTATTGCGGGTAGTTACCCTGAAGGTTTTTACTTAAAAGGCTTAATTTGTAAGGTTTACTAACGCCTAGGCTTGATTAGGGTCTGTTGATCTTTCAAGGTTGAATTTGCAGCAGTGTGTTTGGTATTTAGGCAAGGCAGAGCCTATGTGGTGTGGTTATTCCCCATAAATAGGCGATAACGTAGCATCAATGCCAAACAGGCACTGCCCGAAGGGTTCTGCCTAGGGGCGATTGACTCTTTGTTGCCTACATGGATGTAGGTAAGGGGCGTGAGCAGGACGCGGAAGCTTTGCTCGGTTTTTACTTAGCCCACTAGGTTACAAACCTC